>CANLFK010000108.1 GCA_947489925.1 Candidatus Caenarcanales bacterium | reverse complement strand
AAGGCGTTATGAACAACAAATTAAATTTGGTTTAAATACTGAACAAAGCGTGCAAACTATCGAGGAAGACATTAAACGAAGAGATTATTTAGACACAAACCGAGAATTTTCCCCTCTTAGGCAAGCTGATGATGCTGTTTTAATTGATACCGATAATTTGTCAGTAAATGAAGTTGTGCAAACTATTTTAAATTTAATTTAAAGAGCTCCTAAACTATTATAAAATTCTTGTCCAGCAGGTGATAATGAACCTGAAGATAAACCGCTACTACTTGGCATACCTGAAGCAACAGTAGGATTATTAAATGGACTTGCTTGACCAGCATTATGACCACCAGCCCCAAAACCATTAACAAAACCACCAGCTATTTGTTCGCCTTTTCCAACTGCTTGTTCTAATGCCATGCCAGCTCCAATTGTACCCATAAAAGTTAAAGCCGAAGCTCCCCAAGCAGGTAAAACAAAAGGCAGGGCTGGTAAAATAAAAGGTAAAGCTAAACTAAATAAGGCTGTAGCCGCTCCTCCAATAACCAAAGTACGCAAAGGTGCATATAACATTTTAAAGACATTTCCTTCATCATAGCCTTTTTTAATATCTCCAAAAGAAGCGACCAAAGAAATTATCCAGCCTAAAGGTCCAGCCCCTTTAATTGATTTTAGAGTTTCTGTGCCAAAAGCTTTAGCTGTTTCTTTTGCACCAGCCTTTAAACCACCCGTAAAAGCATTTTGTATAGCTACATTATTTGTAAAAGCTGTATCAATAAAACCTAATTCAACTGACGGTTTATGCGGAGAATCAAAGGTATTAATTAACCAATCACCAATATATGGAACTTTACGAACCATACCTTTTAAATTTTGAAAGTAGTCAAAGGAAGCTTCACCTTTTTCAACACCTTTGACGACAGTGGTAAAATTGAAAGTTCGTCTGATTTCTTTTAAGCTTTTATCAAATAATTTACCAAGGATTTTAGAGGGATTTTGTTTTCTTAAAACTTCAGCTTGTACTTTAATATCATTAAGTTCTAAAAGGTTTAAATCATCTAAAAGAACTGCTCCATTTTTAACTTTTAAACCCAGTTCTTCGGCAAAAGTGAGCAAAGCTGGATTATTTTTAACTAGGGCTAGATCAAAAGTTGCTTCCAAAAGTTTTTTGTCTATAGTTTCAGCAGGCAATTGTAAAAATTTAATAATTGGTGTTAATTCTTCTTTTCCAAAGTTTAAACTAATTGAATCGACTCCCTCACCTAAAGTATGAGTAAATTTAGGTAAACTATCTAAATCAGTCAAATCACCAATAGTTTTAATATCTTTAGTGGTTTTTCCTAACTCTGTATAAAATTTTTGTGATTGTTCTGGCAAACGATCTGGTGTTGTTGGCGTAGCTCCAAACCATTTTCTTGGATCAAGATAATCTCCAATATTTTTAGGTGGCGGTGAAACTTCTTCTACTTGGTTAAATAATTTTTCTCTCACTTCCATCACTGCGTCTGTACTTGGCTTAAGCAAAGTCTTATAAACCCAACCATTTGGATCAAAAGTATTAAAAGTTGATATTCCTGCGTTCATGGTTTTATACCTTTATATATTAAGAAAAGTCTCACCCTTAAAAATATGAATAAAACAAAAAGGGTGAGTATTAAAAAGAGAGTAAATAGAAAAATGAATCTGAAATAGGAAATTTGTTTTCCCACTTAGATAAAGCTGTTTTTGGGCTGAAATTATATATAAAATAAAAAATATTTAATGTGATTTCAATCGGGAAAAGAAGAAGTAAAAAAGAAAAATCTTAAGAAATGGCAATTACTTCTATTTCAGGGTCTATTTCATCTCTTAAGCGTTTTTCGATACCATATTTAATAGTCATTTGGCTTGATGGACAATTTACGCAAGCTCCTTTTAAGCTTAATTTAATGGTTTTTCCTTCAACCGAATGTAATTCCAAATAGCCACCATCGGCATTAATTCCTTTTTCAACTTCACTTAAAACACTATTAATTTTCATCAAAAAGCCCAGAGAGCCAAAATTTAATAATTTATTTTCTTTGTTTTCATTTTCGGTTGTCATTTATTTTGTATCTCCGATTTCGGTTAAGCCAATATTTTCAAAAACAGCTTCTGGGTGAGCATAAAACTTAAATTCAAGCAAATTAAAAGCTGGATCTTGCAAGAAAAAAGTTTTGTGTTCGGTTATTTTGCCAGCAAAGCGAGTTTTTTCAGTTTCAAAGAAAGTTAAATTATTAGTTTTAGCCCTCTCTAAAAGCTTATCCCAATCGTCTTCTTCAGTAAAAATCAAACCAAAATGCCTTGGATAAATACTTTTTGGCAAAATGAATTCTTGCTTGCTTAAATGACCAACTAATTGATGACCAGCCAAATTTAAAATTATTGAAGCTGAATTTTCCCGCCCAGCCGTACAACCTAAGCCATTAATATAAAATTCTTTGGTTTCTTCAATACTTTTGATCGGAAAAGCCGTATGAAAAATAATCTTTGAATTTAAGCTTAAGTCAGTCATTTAAGATTTCCTGATTTACAAATAATTATTAGTTTCTAGTTTTAAAGCCTTAAGAGATAAACTAATATCTAGCGAAAAGCCAATCAATGAAGAAATTAAAGAAACCAAACAAGAAATAAAACAAATTTCAATTAATACTTGTAAATCTACTTTAAATACTTGTCCCGCAAACAAACTCAAAATCGTGATTGCAATAGCAAAAATACTAAAAGAAGCCAAGAAAATGACTAATCTCATTAATTTAGCTCTCTCATAAAGTACTTTCATTTGAGCTTTTAATTGATTTGTTTCAACTTCTTCTTTGCAAGACTTTATTTCTTTAGCTAAAATTCTTGTTCTATCAATAGCTCGTCCAAAGCGATTAGTCATTGATAATAATAATAATCCAACCCCCGAAATTAAAATTACTGGTCCCAAAGAAACTTGCAGAATTGGAAATAAATTTGTTTGATTATCTAACATTGTTTTTAACCTTCTTTAATAAGTTCATCTAAAAGTTTATTGACTAGAGGGGGCGATGCTTTCCCCTTAAACTTTTTCATCGCTTGTCCGACAAAGAAAGATCGCATTTTATCTTTGCCTTCTTTTAACTCTTTAAATTGTCCTGCAAATTCTTCGGTTAAAGCTTTAATTTCGCTTAATATTGCCCCTTCATCTGAAATTTGTTTTAAACCTTTTTGCTCACAAATCTCACTAGGACTTAAGTCTGAAACAAACAATTCGGCTAATAAGTCTTTTTTTGCACTACTTTCACTAATTAAACCAGCTTCCACAATTTTTAAAGTTTCGGCTAAAACGCTTGGTTTTAATTTCGTTTCAAAAAAGCCTAATTTTTCTTCTTTCAAATAAGCGGCAATTGGTCCATTTAGCCAACCAGCTATCTTTTTCGGATTATCAAACAATTTGGTACATTCATCAAAGAAAAGTCCTCTTTCATAATCTTCAACCAAAATATAAGCTTCTTCTGAGTTTAAATTATATTTGTTTAAATAAATATCTCTCTTTTGGGCTGGCAATAAAGGCAAATTAGCTTTAGCTTTTTCAACTTGTTCAGTAGTTAAAATAATTGGTTTTAAGTCTGGCTCAGGGAAATAACGATAATCATTGGCTTCTTCCTTGCTTCTCATCGAGAAAGTACAACCTTTATTTTCTTCCCATAAACGGGTTTCTTGTACAATTTTGCCGCCCTCTTCAAGGATTTCGCCTTGTCTTTCTATTTCATATTCAATAGCTCTCAAAATCGATCTAAAACTATTAACATTTTTGATTTCGGCTCTAGTACCTAATTTATCTGATCCTTTGGGTTTAAGACTAATATTAATATCGCAACGCATACTTCCTTCTTCAAGGTTTCCATCACAAACGCCACAGTAAATTAATAAAAGCCTTAATTCCTGTACATAAAGCTTTGCCTGCTCAGCGGTAAAAATATCTGGTTCGCTAACTATTTCAATTAAAGGTGTGCCAGCTCTATTAATGTCTACCAAAGAATAAGCTGATCCATGTAATCTCTCTGCTCCAGCATATACCAATTTACCTGCATCTTCTTCCATATGCACTCGTCTAATGCGTGGACTACTTCCATCTGGCAATTTTAAAGTTCCCCATTCAGCAATTGGCAAATCAAATTGTGAAATCTGATAACCTTTGGGCAAGTCTGGATAAAAATATTGCTTACGATCAAATTTGGATTCTAAATTAATTTGACAATTTAAAGCTAAAGCCGCTTTGAGTGCAAAGTTTAAAGCATTTTCATTTAAAACTGGTAAAACACCGGGTAAACCAAGGCAAATTGGGCAAACATTAGTATTTTGATCTGTTCCAAATTCAGTTGAGCAGGCACAAAATAATTTAGTTGTGGTCTTTAGCTGTGCATGAACTTCTAAACCAATTACTAATTCATATTTATCAAGAATGGACGAGGACATATTTTAATTAAGTTTTAAAGAAAACAATTTTATCAAAAATCATCAAGATTTAATTCCATAATTTATAAATCTAATCTTTTCTCTTTGTAATACTATAAAAACTTAAGACTCAACTTGAGAGACTTTTTTATTTTTGCAAAACCGTTTTATGATAAGGGTATAAAGAAAACATCAAACCTTTACTAAAGAAGAGAGTATACTGGAATGTCTTGGAAAAAAATTAAATTTGGAACAGACGGTTGGAGAGCTATTATCGCTGAAGATTTTACTTTTGAAAATGTCGCTTTAGTAACAGCAAGCATTGCTAAATATATTGAAAAAAAATACGGCAAAGAAAAACCAATTTTATTAAGTTATGATCCTCGCTTTCTAGCAGACAAATTTGCTCAATATTCGGCTCAAGTTTTAAATTCTTTAGGTTTTTCCACTTTAATTGTTAATCGTGATTGTCCCACTCCAGTCATTGCTTTTGCGGCTAAGCATTTAAATTCAGCAGGAGCTTTACAGTTTACCGCTAGTCATAATCCGCCTGAATATTGTGGCTTAAAATATATTCCAGATTATGCTGGCCCAGCCAATGAAGAAATTACCAATCAAATTAAAAGCTTTGTTGATGAATTAGGACAAAAAGGTTTTATCAGCCCCAGCTTTGACTTTCACCATGAATATAAAAATGAAAAACATCAAATATTTTCACCCAAAGAGGATTATTTAAAAACTTTAAAAGAATTAATTGATTTCCCTGCCATAAAAGCTTCGGGTTTAAAAATAGGAGTTGATTCTTTGAATGGAGCTGGACGAGGTTATTTTGATGAAATATTAAATTGCCAAGTTATTTTAGGACAAGAAAGAGACCCACTTTTCCGAGGAATGCTTCCAGAACCGACTGAAAAGACTTTACAAGAATTAATTAAAAGTATAAAAACGCAAAAATTAGATATTGGCTTATCAAATGATGGAGACGCTGATCGCTTTGCAATTATTGACTCTGAAGGTTTAATGTATTCACCCAATCAGATTTTAGCTATTTTGAGTAAATATTTAATTGAAGAAAGAAATTTTAAAGGTTCAATTGTTAGAACTGTCGCAACTACTCATCTACTTGACCGCTTGGCTAAAAAATTAGGCGTAAATATTGTTGAAACAGCGGTTGGTTTTAAATATATTGCTGAAGTAATGCTTAAAGAAAAAGTTATTATCGGCGGAGAAGAGTCTGGTGGCTTAAGTATTTTAGGACATATTCCCGAAAAAGATGGAATTTTGGCTTGTTCCTTGGTCTGTGAAGCAATAGTAAAAACCAAAAAAAGCCTCTCTCAGCTTTGGCAAGAAACAATTAAATTTGCCGAATTTGAACCTCAAAACAAAAGGCTAGACTTGCATTTGACAAATGAATTGAAAGAAAAAATTATGCAAGATTTGAAAAACTCGACTCCTAAAGAATTTGCTAGCTTGAAAGTAATAAATGTAATTTTGAAAGACGGAGTTAAATTAGTTTTGGAAAATGGAGATTGGCTTTTAGTCCGTCCGAGCGGCACAGAACCACTTTTGAGAGTTTATTTGGAATCAAGTTCAGCAGAAAATTTGAAAACTTTGGAAAAAGAAGCTAATCGAGTTTTTAGTTAAAGAGGTAAATATTTATGACAAAGTTTTTTGAATTTTTAGAGGGAAAGAAGTCTCAATTATTTTTAGCTATATTTATAATTTCTCTGTTTATTTTATTTCGTATATTTATTCCGAGCTTTTATATTGTCAATGCTGGTGAGAGAGTGATAATTTTTAATAGTTTTACGGGTCTGTCAGATAAAGTTGAGCGGGAAGGTTTTCATTTCAAAAATCCTTGGTTTGATAAAGCTTTATTTTATAATATTCGTGATACTGGCTATGATATTGAAACAACAGCTTCCAGTAAAGATTTGCAAAATGTACATGTAAAATTACGGTTTATTTATGCTCCAGTTGAAAAAGCTTTAACTAATATTCACCGAGAATTAGGACAAAATTATGCAGATATTGTTTTTCCATCTATTAGCAAAGAGGTTTTAAAAGCAGTTATCGCCAAATATACAGCAGAGCAAGTAATTACCAAAAGGGAAGAAGTATCAAGTTTTATCAAAGAAGACATAATTAGCAGGGCTTTAAAATATGGAATTAAGGTCAGAGATGTGGCTTTTGCCGATGTTGAGTTCTCAAAAGCATATGCAGATGCCATTGAACAAAAACAAGTAGCCGAACAACAATTAGAAGCCAGCCGTAAACAAGCAGAAGCCGCCATGGTTAGAGCAAAAGGAGAAGCTGAATCAGCCAGAATTATTAATGAAGCAAGTTCAGCCAGTGAAAACTTTATTGAATTACGCAAAATTGAAGCTCAAAAAGAAATAGCTAAAACACTTGCCACAAGCCAAAATGTTATTTATTTACCCGCTAATTCAGTAATGATGTTAAATCCTACAAATAAAAAATAATGGTCAAACTCATATTAAATTATAAAATTTTCCCAACCAGACTTTAACTCCAGCTTTTGAGTTTCTAAGTTTATTTCACCAATAAAAGCATCTTGAAAAGGTAGTAAAAAACTTTTGTTTTCATCAGTCAAAAAAATTTCAAGCAAGGAATTATTCGGTATTTCTTTAAAAGCTTTTACTTTTCCTATTATTTTTTGGCTAACTAAATCATAAACTTGCAAATTAATTAAATCTTCAATCAAAAATTCATTTTCGGCTAAATTACCAATTAAACTTTTTGGCAAATAAATATCTTTATTATTTAATTTACTTACTTCTTCTCGTGAGTTAATTCCTTGAAATTTTATAATTACTAATTTGCCTTGAGCATAAATATTTTCAATTATAAATTCATTTGTTAAGTTTCCAATTTTAACTTTTAAATTTTGCAGAGAATCTAAGGTCAAATCACCAATTAACTCAAGGCTCGCTTTAATTTCACCTTTCAGAGCATATGAACCTCTTAGAAAGCCAATACTAATTAATTCTGAATTATTAATCACAATTTGATTTACCTACTTTTGTTCATTGTTTAAAACATCTTTTTCTGAAAATTCTTGTTCTTTCACTTCTGCTCCTCTTTCCAAAACATCTTTTCCAATTTTAGTAATTTTATATTTTTCGGTAATTGGTTCCCAAATCAATAAATTCTTTTTGACCATCTGATCAGCTTTATCTTCCATTAAATTTATTTCAGCCAAAGTAATTCCACCAGCTGAATCTTGTTGATTGGCTAATTTTAAAATATCTTCTTTTTGAGGATCAAGGTCTC
>CANLFK010000107.1 GCA_947489925.1 Candidatus Caenarcanales bacterium | reverse complement strand
CGCCAGAATCCATATTTTTATTTAATCTTAAACTTTAAGCTAATTAAATTATATACAAATTTCTGAATCACAGACACAGATTAAAGAATTCAATAAGCTTTAATTTCATTATTTTCAATGACAATATTTTCGGAATCAGCGAATTGTTTAATTACAAAAAAACCTTCTTGTTTAGCTTCCTCAGCCACTTGATTTGGTATTGCAAAACCAGCAATTGCATAGTAAATTTTATGATCGGCTTTGTCAGAAAAAAGCTTTTTAAAATTAGGTATTTTTTTCTCTTTAATTTTTTCGATTAAGTTTGGGTGAATTTTATACTTTGTTTCAACAATTATGACTGAACTCCCATTCCAGAGAACTGCATCAAATTCATCAACTAGCAAGCCTTTTTTGCGATAAACATTACGGTCAGCAAAATCAACCTTAATACCTTTAAATTCTTTAATATTCTTCAAAGCATTCCAAAAGAATTCTTCCGCGACAGCCCCATTATTATTGCCGATATTTCCTAATTCTTTTGAAAGTTTTTCTAATTTTTGGTCAGTTCTTTTCATCTGCTCGTCAGTCTTTTTCATCTGCTCGTCAGTTTGAGCCTGTGAAATTTTAAGCTCTCTTAACTGAATAGCGTTTTCAGCCAGCATTTGTCTAATTTCTTGAAAAGAATAATCTCTTTCGTCAGAATTCATATTTTTATTTAATCCTAAACTTTAAGCTAATTAAATTATATACTTTTTGTCTTGAACTGGGATTACACTGATTAAAAGATGACAAACTATGATTTCTCTAATTTCTGAATCACAGATGGACGCAGATTAAAAGATGACACAGATACTTTAGGCTTTGTCTTTCGGCTTTGAGAGAAACTCTAATTTGCTATGGAAAAACTAGACTTAAATATCTGTGAAATCCGTGTTATCTGTGCCAATCTGTGATTCAAACGATTCAACCAATAAATTTATCTTTGCGGCAGTCCAGTTTTTTCTCCATTATCAGTATTGTTAAATAACCCATTAGTTTCTGATCCAACTTTTGAAACAGCACCGGTTAACATATCGGCAATTGGTTTTTTGAGGGCTAAGAAAATAATAATAGCTAAGATGGCTAATACCAAAACGGTAATCCATTGGTCTAAAGCGGCATCTTCCTCTTCTATTAAACGCTTAAAAATATTTTTAACTTGAATCATAATAATTCCTTTGTGGCTCCGTTGAATATTACTTTGTTTTTATGACAATTAAGATTTACCCCCTAATTAATTAAAACATTCTCATATTTGCCCTAATTCATTTAATTGGCTGAGAATATTCATTGAATAGTTACATTAAGCTTAAAAGCTTGGCTTGCAATTTGCAAAATCTTAAAGAAAACAAGGGAAAACACAATAAACAAAGGGAAAGATTTTTTTATGACGAATTAAAACAAAAAAGGAATGAATAATATCTTAAAAACATACTCCAAAAATTGTATTACTGGGCTTCTAATTATATTTATTTTTAGCTTAATTATATACAAACACTTTGATCCAAGCACTGATCCAGATCTTTGGTGGCATTTAAAAGTTGGTCAGGATGTTCTAAAAACTGGCATTCACTTCAAAGATATTTATAGTTATACGCTTTCGGGCTACGAATGGATTGACCATGAATGGCTTTTGAATGTTTGTATGTATATTTTTTATAAGTTATCTAATAATAATTTTATACTTTCAGCAATTATTTTTTCGGGTTTAAGTTTTTTTAGTTTTTATAATATTTTGCATTTAATTCACCCTAAAATAAAAAGTATAACTTTATGGCTATGCTTTTCATTGGGTTTATTTATTTCTAGCTGTTGTTTAGGCATTAGAGCACAAGTAGTTTCTTTATTTTTTGCAAGCTGTTTTTGGGGAATTGTTTATTCTCAGAAATTAAAAAAATACAAATATTTTCCCGTTTTATTTTTAATTTGGGCTAATTTTCATGGAGCCGTAATTATTGGTTTAGCTATATTAGGCCTAGATTTGCTTTGTTCGTATAAAAAGAAAAAAATATTTAAATACAAAGCTTTTATTTTTATTTTATGTTTTTTGGCTACTTTAATTAATCCGTATCATTTTCAAATTTATTTAGAATCTTTTCGGGTATTTTTAGATTCAACTTCACATGAATTGGTAAAAGAATGGAGAAACCCAGATTTGAGAAAGAGTGAGCTTATTCCTTTTATTATTTATATTATTTCGCTTTATTATTTTCTTTTTAGGTTTAAAACTAAACTTTTGCAATTTATTATTATTTTGATATTCACGGTTTTAGCTTTGCGTAGTATAAGACATTTTCCTCTTTTTATTTTATTAAGTTTACCTTTTTATGCACGCTCACTAGAACACTATTTAGACAAATACAAGAAATATTTTTTAGACAATACTAATTTGGCTTTTCTTATTAGTTTTCTTGGTATTTTATCTTTTAGTTCTTTTGCTTTGAAAGTGTCACAAAATGGTTTTAAGCAAATTACACAAGAAACTGCTTATTATGAGGAATATCCCCAAAAAGCTTTAGATTTTATCGAAAGAAAAAGCCTAAAAGGAAATATATTAGCTGAATATGAATGGGGTGGTTTTATTGCTTGGTATAAGCCCAATATTAAGGTTTTTATTGATGGTCGAATGCCAAGCTGGAAAGGTGTTTTGAAAGATTTTGTTTTAATAAGAAGGCATGCAAATCAAAGTATTATACAAAAATACCAAGTGAAATATCTACTTTTAAACACAAAAGAATATTATAGTTTTCCAAAATGGCAAATAATTTATAAAGACAATATAAGCATTCTTTTAGCAAAACCTTCGAGAATATCTGAAAAATAAAATATAGTCTTTTAACCCAAAGGCTTCTTTCAGAGGTACTTTAACAAATATCTTTAATTAATCTCTAATATATCCGCTTTGGAAAAGGCTTTGATTTGCTTTGTATACATTCCTTCCAGATGAGCTGGTTTTATATTAAATTTGCCGCTGATTTCAGGTCTAAACATAAATTCAAAGACTTTCGGTTTCTCATCACAGACCAAACTAGTTGCAAAGAAAGAAATTTTATCGTCTAGTATATCCTGATGAGTCCACCAATTAATATAATTAGTTTTTGTATTATTGTTTTGTTCGTCTAGTGAAGTTTGTCTGGCATCTTTATTATTTAGTATTTCCGCTCCGCTAGGTATAGGAGCTTCAATTAAAATATAAGGTAAATTTAAACCCTTTGCTTTTCCAGGACAAGAGAGGCTTATTTGCATAATTAAAATTTCTCCACTTTTGGCTTTACTCATAAATAAAGGTTTTTTGTTGATTTTAAATTCATCAGTTTTATTGTCTTTTTGGGTTTCAAGTTTAAATAATTTTCTTTCAAGTTTAATTCCATCTGGTAAAGATTTTGGCAAATAATTTATCGGACGCAAAAAGCTGACTAAAAGCTGATAATAAAGATTTCCATTACCATTTTTTTCGAGTTTTATATTAGTATTTTTATTGTTTTTATTATTAATAATTTCTAGGTTTTTTTCGGGCTCATATAAATTATTTAAGTCGAATTGAAGAGGTAATTCAGTATTTTGAACTATATTTTCAGTAATTATATTTAAGCTAAAATTAGGCAAAATAGTTTGATTATTAGCTGAAGTTTTATTTCTATTTTGGATTTCTTCAGTCAGTAGGGCTTTCAGAACTTGAACTGTCGTTTTGGTATTTTCCCAGCCTGCTTTTCCTTTTTGCAGAAGTAAATAATTTTTAATTTTGTCAAAGTCTGATTGATAATTTTCGGTATTTAATAATAAAGCTTGATAAATTAAGGCTGTCAGCTCTGTATCAGTCCAGCTATAAGTATTTTCGGCTTTCCAGAAAATTAAATTGTCGCCCGATTCCAGCTTTAATTGCCATATTTTGTCGATAAATTGCTTTTCAGGCCAAACCAAATTCATATAAGCCAAAGCCTGCAAAGATACTTTATTTATATTTTGAATGAAAAAATCCTTAACTGAAGGCGAAGCTGGTCTTTTATAAAGTCTAAAAATATATTGCATATAAGCAAAGTCATTTATCAGTGAGTCTTTGGAATATTGATTCTCAAATTTTGTATTTTTAGCATTTAATTCTCTTTCCAGCTCCAAATTCATTTTAATTAAGGCTTTCAGACCTTTTTCTTGCATATCAATAATATCAGTATTTGTAAAACCGCTTTCGGTCAGCAAATACAAACCTTCCAAAACATAATTAGTTAAATATAAATTACTTTTATCTCCAGCCCACCAACCCCAAGCTCCATCAGCTGTTTGATTTTCTTTGAGCTTGTGAATTGATTGTTTGTAAACTTCAGTGAATTTATTGTGTTGCTCATCTGAGAGGGTAATTCCTAGGTCTTTTTGCATTTTAACCGCCATAGTCGAAGGAATTAAACGGCTCATAGTTTGTTCGGTGCAACCATATGGATAATCAATTAAATTATTTAAAGCTTTAATGGTTGAACCCAAGCCAGAAGCGGTTACACTTAAATTTATATTTTGAATATTAGCTCCAGAAGGCAAACTATTAAACCAATTAATTTCTTTTTCTTGTTTATTTTCTTTTAAAACACCGCTAAAATTAATGAAATCCTCGACGGCTAAAGGTAAAATTGGTACTTTTATTTCAATTGCATCTCCAATCCCAGCTTGATCAGTTAAGGCTTTGGCCTGAATAATAGCTGTCCCAGACTTTATTAAATCAATTGGCAAAGAAAATTTAGCCATTTTGTCTGGTGCAATATTTAATTGATGCTCTAAATTTTTATTATCAGTTTTTAATTGCTCTGAAAGACCGAATTCAAGATTGATTTTTTGATTGTCTTCCGAATAATTATGTACAATGGCTGATAATTGAGTTTTGTCGCCTTCAGTATAAAAACGAGGCAAAGCCAAACGCAAAACAATATCTTGAGTACTAATTATATTTTGCGTGCTAAAACCTAAATCTAAATCTTGATTGATTGCTCTGGCAGTAGCTCTCCATGAGGTCAAATTGTCGGGTAATTTTACTTTAATTTTGGCAATTCCAGTTCCATCAGTTATTAAATTTGGAAACCAGCCCGCTGTATCTTTAAAATCTTTTCTAATTAAAGGTTCAATTTTGTCTGGGCCGCCTGAATATTCCTCTGGGAAAGAGCATAAAGTTAAAATACTATTTGATCTTTGTTTATAAAAAAACTTTTGCATATTTTCAGCGGTCTCTTCACGGATTGCATAAATGCTTTCATCGACAATTCCAAGCGAAACTTCAGTATTAGCGGCTGGCTTTCCATCGGGGAATTTGGCTTCAATTATATATTCAACTTCTTCAGCTGGTTTATATTTTTGCTTTTCGGTTTTAATATTAATATTTAAAAAATGCTCTTCTGGTGAGACTTTTAAATTAATTGTATTTTGATGTAAAATGTGTTTACTGTCAATTAAAGCGACCGCAAAGTAAATATTGGGTGTATATTCTTTTTTGATGGGTATTTCAACAGTCTGAGCGGTCGAATTAATATTAATAACTTTATATTCATAAATTTTGTCAGCTTCCATTGAAATAATTGCCTGAGCTTTTTCAGAGCCATTAAGCGGTGAATTAATTAAAATTTTAGCGGTTTCACCAACTTTATAAACTGGCTTATCAGCCTTTAAGTCAAAACCTTGTTTGTCAGTTTCTTCATTATTAGCTTTAAATGGCTTTTTATTATTATCAATCCAAAAACTATTTTCACTAATTATTTGCCCATCTTCACTTTCAGCTCTCAAATAATATGAATCGCTATTTAAGTTTTTAGGTAATTCAAATTCAAAATCACTTTTTCCGTCTGAATCAGTTATTTGACTAGACAATTCACTAATAATTTTTCTGGAATATTTATCTTTTTTCTCTTGCCATTTCCATTGAATTAAAGAGAGCTTGATTCTTTGCTCTGAAACTGGTTTTTTATCATAATTTATGGCTGAAATAGTGGCTTTAATTTTGTCGCCAGCTGTATAAAAGTATTTGTTTGTGTCAATGAATAAAGCAAAATCCCCTTTTGTAATAAGAGCTGAGCCACTACCAGTTACGGTTGAGCCGCTTATATCAGTAATATCTGCTTGTATTTTATACTTTTGTTCGCTTATATCACCGTAAGGACTATTATTTTTGTCTTCAATTGCTTTGGTTTGTATTTCAATAATTGCTTCTCCGTTTTCATCTAGGCTAGCTTTTCCTTCATCAGTATGGTCACCTGAATAATATTCATCTTCATAATTTTCATTTTCCCAATCATCAAAATATTGATAATAAGCAGGTCTGGGCATTATCTTTGAGCGAGCTGTCCAGTCATTGGAACTATAAATAGAATATTGAATTTTTGCATTTTGCACTGCTCCACCAAAATAATAATTAGCTTTAATTCGGGCTTTTAGCTTTTCACCAGCTTTCACTCGTTTTTTAAGCGGAATTATTTCAACTTTAAATTCTGGTTTTTTATATTCAGCAATTTCAAAATAAGCATAATCTAAAGTACCGTCTGGATAAGTGATTTTAACCGTATAAGCTCCAGTTTTGCCATCAGCTGGTATTTCAAATAAACCATTAAAACTGCCAAAAGCATTAGTTTTTAAATTAAATTCGGGAATTAAAACTTCTCCGTCTGGGTCTTCAAGCACAAGTTTTAAAACTAAATTTTTAGGAGTTTTTTGATTTTGCCTAATAATTCCTTTATAAAAAACAGTCTGTCCTAAACGGTAAACTGGCTTTTCGGTGTAAAAATAAGTTTTATAGCTTTCAACCGCATCTGGCCAAAAGTTTAAACCATAATAAGCTCGATTTTCGGTATTAGCTTGCTCTGCATAAGCCCACAAATTCAAATTATCTTTTAGAGTTTTAAATTTATAAGTTGCAAAGCCATCAGAGCCAGTTTTTAAAGCGGTCAATTTGGTATTTTCATTATTAAAAGACTGAAATAAATTAATATTAATGCCTGGCTCTGGTTGCAAAGTAATTAAGTTTACCGCTCTGATTAAAGCCTGGTCTGGGGCTTGCTTAATAATTAAACCCAAATCGCTAACACTAAACCAAAAAGCATCATAATCTTGTTTATCATTTAAGCCTTTAATTGTGGTACTAACAATATAATCTCCAGCTGATAGTGGCTTATCGAGTTTTATATTAGCTTGTGTCCAGTCTTCACCATTAGATTTCAGCTCTCTGACCAAAGTTTGAATTGGTTCACCTAAAGCTAAAAGTTCAGTAATATTTTTCTTTGGTTTTAATAAACTTAAATTATCACTAAATTCAATATTTTGTTTTTGTCCTTCTTTATAAGCCAAGATTAATGGTTTCATATTTGCTTTATAAATTTTAATTTCAGCTTTATCAGCACCGCTAGCATTTACCCAAAAATAAGGCTTTTCTTTAGTTGTAAAAACTCTTTTATTTGCTCCGACATTAACCGAAGCTTCAAGGATTTCAAGGTTTTTTGGCTTAATATTTGTGTCTTTGGCTTCCTCAACATTAATGCCATATTCATAAATGGTTTGATAATTAGGGGCTTTAATTTGCAAAGAATATTCGCCAATGGGTAAATTATTAATTTGAAATTTTCCGCTCTCATTAATCCAAGCTCCTCGGCTAATTGGGCTTTCTCCTTCTTTTCCCTGAGTGGTTGCTAAAGCATAAACAGTTTTAGTTTTAATTTTTTGGTAAAAAGTTTTAAATTGACTTGATTCGCTTTTTTGTAATTGAATTTGCCCAGAAATACTACCTTTTGGTTTATCCATAGCAATACAAAGCCCAAGCAGAGC
>CANLFK010000106.1 GCA_947489925.1 Candidatus Caenarcanales bacterium | reverse complement strand
GAGAGCCAAACTATTTCGGTTTTTAATATTTTCTTGAATTTGTCCAAAAGTATTTAAATAATTAATTAGTTTTTCGCTACTTTCGATTTGTATTTTTAAAGTATTAATTTTATTATTTGTTTGATTTAAATTTGTTTCAATTTCTTTTTTTTGTACTTCTACTAAATTTTGCCCAATTTCCGCTTTAGATTTGAGATTTAAGCAAGGTTCAAGTAATAAAGGACAAATTCCAGATTCACTTAATTTCGGAATTAAACTTTCATTCAGTTCTGCTTGAGCTAAAAGTTGGCTTTGATATTTTTCTTCTTTAATTAAATTTTCCAGACTTTGTTTATAATTTTCTTTTAATTCATTTTCGCTTTGCGTGTTTGCATCAAGATTTTCGGGTTTTATTAATTTATTTATTTGTTTTTCTAAATTATTTACTTCATTAAATTCAAATCTTAATTTTTCTAATTCTTCTTCCAAAGCGGGAATTTGTTTAATATTATTTTCAGTTTCCAAAATACTTTTTATATTAATTTCGCTTTCTTGACTTTCCAAATTTAATTTAATAGTGTCAGTTTTTATTCTCTCTTCTTGCTCTAATTCAGCTTTTAATTGGCTTTTTCTTTGAATTAAAACTTTTTCTTCTTTTAATAATTTAGTATAAGTTTCGGCTTTATCTTTTAAATTTTCATATTCGTTTTTTAAATCTTTTAATTCAGTTAAAGCTTTTTCGGTTTTAATAATATTTTCTTTTTCAAGTTCCAAAGATTGACTCAATTGAATATTTTTATTTTTCTGTAAATCAAATTCTTTTTTTTGTAAATCAAATTCTTTTTTTTGTACTTTTATTTTTATATAATTTTCAGCTTCATTTCTTAAGTCCAATTCTCTTTTTTGTTTAATTTCTAAATCTTTTAATTCACTTGTCAAATCAATGATTTCAATATTTAATTTTTCTAATTCTTTACTTATATTTTGATAATTTTGTTGTGTATTTTTTGCCAAATCAAATTCAGTTTTTATACTATTTAAAGTATTATTCAAATTAATAAGTATTGGTTTTAAATTATTTAATTCAATTTGTTTAGTTTCTAATTCTTTTTCTAAGCTCGGAATTTCTACTTCTACATTCTCAAAGCGAGCCATTTCAACTTTTAAGCCTTGTACTTCTTCTTTTAATAATTTTAAAGCTTCCGCCAAAGAAATATTTAAAACTTTATACTCATCTAAACCTAATAAAGTATCAAAGATTTTTCTTCTATTTTCAGGTGTTTCAGTAAAGTCTAAAGCCAAACTTCCCTGCGGAGTAGCAATTCCATTTTTACAAATTGCCGCCAAATTATCACTTTGTCTTAAGCCTAATTCATGTTTAATCCAATCTTGTACATTTCCAACGCCTTCGGCTACTACTTGCTTATAATTCATATCATAAACACTAGTTAAGCCCTGAGTTCGCCTTTTAATCATATATTCTCTGGCATTCAAAGAAGACTTTATAATTAATTCAACTTCAGCACTTTTTTTACCATGTTTTATAATGCGGCTATTTGAGCTATAAGGCAAAAAATTAAATAAAGCCCATGAAATCGCTTCCAGTAAAGAACTTTTGCCCGCACCATTTTCTCCACAAATAGAAGTAATTCCTAATTCAAAATCTTGCGAGTGATTTTCATAACATTTAAAGTTTTTCAGTCTGACAGACTTAAGTATCATATCTTATTACTATTTAGTAAAATAAAAGAAAATCCTAAAGAGAGAACATATAATAGCATTTTCTTTTGTATCAAAAAGCCAATGTTCATATTTTAAAATTAAATATCTTTTCAACTTATTATATGATTTTCAAGATAAAATAATAATATTTATACTAAAAGTAGATAACTTAAGTTAATTTTTTATTTTTTGAGGGCTTATTGGGATTATGAATAAAACATTTTTTTAACTGGTATTTTTTACATGGAAACTGATAAAGCAAGAATGCTTGGTCGTTTAATTGGGCTTATAATGCTACCTTTTCTTTTCTGGTGGGGTTGGGTATACATAGAAAACAAAGCTAAAGATTTACATGATAATGCACAAATAATTGATGGTACAGTTCTTGAAAGAAATTCTTGCAATAGAAGATGCTCTTATGCTGATTATGAAATAATATTTCAATATAATGTGAATCAAAAAATTTTTAAAGGCAGGGGCACTTTCAGAAAAGAAGCTTCTCAAGCAAAATATAAAGTTGGAGATACTGTACAAATCATTTATTCATCAAGAAATCCAGAAAATAGTCAATTGAAATAAGTAGAATCTAAGTTTTTTATTTAATAGGACTTTTGATAAAAATAGAATAAAATTTTAAAATACTTATCATTAATAATTTATAGATGAATTTAATATCTGATTATCATAATCATCCTCTAGGACATGATCCTAATCGCAAATACTCTTTGGAATTATTAAATGAATGGGCTGATCATGGCTTAAAAAATGGCTTAAAAGATGTCGCTTTGACAGATCATGACCGCTATCATGAAGGCGTGAATTTTGAGAATTTTAGACAATTTTCTGAAAGTTTAGCTGAAAAAAGAAAAGACATTAAATTCAAAATTGGCATTGAGCTAGACAATGATCCAGAAACCTCAAAGGCGGGAAAAATTTGGACTGAAAAGAATTATGAAAAATTAGATTTCATTTTGGGCTCAGTTCATTTTATTGGTGATTGGGCTTTTGATCATCCAAATTATAAAAAAGAGTTTGATAATTGGAATATAAATAAACTTTATACAATTTATTTTAAGGAAATACAAAATATTGTTAAAAGTGGTTTAGTTGACGGATTAGCTCATTTAGACTTAATTAAAATTTTTGGACATCGTCCTAGCGATCAAGCAGAAATATTACCTTTGATTAATGAAACTCTTGATTTAATTAAATCGGCAGATATGACCATTGAAATAAGTACCGCTGGCTGGCGAAAACCAGTACAAGAAATTTATCCGAGTGAAGAAATTATAAAACAAATAAAACAAAAAAATATTCCAATTACCATTGCTTCAGACGCTCATGCACCGAATCATTTAGCCGAAGACTATACAAAATTACAAACTGTTTTAGAAAAGTATGAATTCACTGAAATCGCCATTTTTGAAAAACATAAACGAACACTAATTTTGCTTTAATTATTGATATGTACTTAGTCTTTGAGCTTTTAAAAAAGCAAATTGAAATTAATCCACATAAAAAATTTATTGATGAATATACTTTTCAAGAAGTTTTTGATTTGTCTTTTCAGCTTTCAGAACAATTAAAAAGTAAAAATTTACAAAAGCAAGATCGTATAATAATTTGTTTTTTGAATGAAGTTAATTTTGTTATAAGTTATTTTGGTATTTTAATGGCTGGCGGAATTGCTGTTACAATCAGTCCTTTGCTTACTAATACCGAAAAACAAAATATATTAAAACATTCTGGAGCTAAATTAATTTTGAGCTATGAAGACGAATTAAATTTAAATCAATTTACACTTGATAGTATTTCTTCTATACCAAAATTCAATCAAAACCAAGCTCTACAGCCAGATTTACCAATAGATTTAGCCGTAATTATTTATACTTCAGGTACTACTTCCTTACCAAAAGGCGTTATGCTGACTACTAATAATATTAAAGCTCAAATTGAATCTGCCAGCGAAGTTCTTGAATTAAAGAGAGCTGATAATTTATTAGGTATTTTATCTTTTAGCCATGTTTTTGGACAAATGGATATTTTGTGGGCTTGTTTATTTATTGGTGCTTCAATTAGATTAATAGCCAGATTTGAAGCTCAAAAAGCTTTGCAGACAATCGAAAAATATAATATTTCAGTTTTAATTGCAGTACCAACTATGTATCAATTAATGATTTATTATCTGGAAAAAGAAAATATTTATTATAAATTTGATAATTTAAGATTATGTCATAGTGGGGCAGCTCCACTTTCAGAAAAATTATTTAATAGTATCAAAACATTATTTAAAGTACCAATTCAAGAAGGTTATGGTTTAACTGAAACTTGCTCAATGGCTTTTAGTAATCCGTTAAATGATATTCAAAAACCTCTCTCAGTTGGTAAACCAATAAAAAATGTTATATTTAATTTAATTAATGAAGAACAAATAATAATTACTCAATCCAATGAAATCGGTGAAATTTGTATTAAAGGAGAAATTATTAGCAAAGGTTATTTTAATGAAATCGAATTGACTAATAATACTTTTAAGCCAGACTTCGGTTTATTGACAGGCGATTTAGGCTATTTTGATAATGATGGATATTTATATTTAATTGACCGTAAAAAAGATTTAATTATTAGAGCTGGCTACAAAGTTTATCCTCGTGAAATAGAAGAAGTATTAATGTCTCATCCGAATATAGCTTTAGCGGCTGTTATTGGCGTAAAACATAATTTGCAAGTACAAAAAATTAAAGCTTATATTGTTAGTAAAAATACTTTAAATACTGAATCAGAGCAGGAAAAATTAATTGATGAATTAAAATTACTTTGCAAAGATAAATTAGCCAAATATAAAATTCCTAACTTTTATCAATTAGTTGAAGATATACCTAAAACGCCCTCTGGAAAGCTTTTAAAACGAAAATTATTATAGGGGTTTTAAAGTTGTTTCTTTAGTGCTTTTTTTGTTTTGTATCATTCATTGAACTTACATTACTTAATGATTTAATTGCGATTTCATTATTAAGCATAAATACCCTTTTATAACGAGATATATTAATTAAAATACCCAGCATACAACCAATGACAATTAGCGAAGTTTTACCATAACTAATTAAAGGTAAAGGCATACCCGTTACTGGCAATAATCCAACAACACCGCTTAAATTAAAAATGGTTTGTACACTCAAACAAATTACAATTCCTAAGCCTAATAATTTACCAAAAGAATTTGCCGCTTTCAGTGAGATTGAAAAACCTTTATACAATAAATAAATAAAAGCTCCAATTACAATAAAAGCACCTAAAGTACCCAATTCTTCACAAATAATAGCAAAAATAAAATCAGCATAACTTATTGGTAAATAGCCAGATTTGTGCAATGAATCTCCATAACCAGTACCAAATATCCCACCCCAAGCAATTGCATAATATGACTGCAAAAGATTATAACCAGTATTTAAGGGGTCTTTTTCAGGAGCCAACCAAGCCTGAAATCTTTGTAATTGATAAGGTTTATTTAAAATACTAAGTGTAACCGCTCCTAAGCCCATTAAAGCTCCAACTGAAAATAAAAATAAATTCATGCCACCAATTAGCATAAGCGAGCCACAAGAAGCAATAATTAAAATAGAAGTACCTAAATCTGGCTCTTTAAGAACTAAAAGACACATTAATAAGCAAAAAGCTAAGCGTTTCAAAACTTCAATATGTTTCCATTCAAAGCGAGACAAGCCATCAGCCATTAAAAGCAAAGTTGTAATTTTTACTATTTCGGATGGTTGAAAACTAATTGGACCCAAATTCAACCACCTCTGTGAGCCACCAGAACTAATGCCTAAAGGTGAAAATTCAACCAAAATTAAACTAATTAAAGCTATAAAACCTAAGGGCCAACTTAATAATCTTAAAGAATTATAATTTATAAAACTAATAATAAACATTAAAATCATGGCAATTGCCATTGCACCAGCTTGCCGAATAAAAAAAGTTTGTGGATATTTGGTTAAAGTTTCAGATTCATAACTAGAAGCACTGAGAAGCATAATTAAACCAAAAACAGCCAAAGCCAAAATAAAAAAAATAAAAGTATAATCTGGCTGACTAGCCGAAACTTTATACCGTGAGCCTAAACTAGAAGGATTTTGGGCATTCAAATTTTTGTTTGATAAATTGGCTATTTTGATTTTTTTCACTATTATTTATTTTAAAAAACTTTACAGCATTTGAATAGCTTGCCTATACTTAATTTACTATTTTGAACTATTTTACAAAAATATGGCAATTTACATATTACCTTTTGAAAAAATGCACGGCTTGGGTAATGATTTTATCTTAATTCATGAAAAACATTTACCTCAAAATATCAATGAGCAAAATTTAGCCAAAATTCTTTGTAATCGCCATTATTCTATTGGAGCTGATGGTTTAATTATTGTCAAAAATAGTTTAACTAATTCATCTGAAGCGGATTTTGTTTGGTCTTATATTAATTCAGATGGCAGTTATGGGCAAATGTGCGGAAATGGTATGCGGTGTTTTGCCAAATATGTCTTTGACCGAGGTTTAACCAATAAAAGTGAATTTACAGTCGAAACTTTGGCTGGCATAATGCAACCTTCTATTCAGCCAGACGGTCAGATAAAAGTTAATATGGGTAATCCAAAACTAAAACCATCTGAAATTCCTCTTTCAATTGAGCTAAATGCCGAGCAATTAATTGATTATAAAATTCAGATTTTAGACCAAGAATTTTCGTTTACACCAGTCAGTATGGGAAATCCGCATGCAATTGTTTTTTTAAATAATTTAGCTGAATTTGAAAACTTAAACCTTGAAAAATATGGTTCAGTCTTTGAAAAACATAATTATTTTCCCGAAAAAACCAATGTTGAATTTGCTTTTGTGCAAGACCAAAATATAATTGATTTGAAAGTTTGGGAAAGAGGTTGTGGAATTACTTTGGCTTGCGGGACGGGGGCTTGTGCCACTGTGGTTGCCGCTCATCTAAAAAATCTGATTTCAGCTCAAGGACAATTAATTCAGGTAAATTTACCGGGTGGTAGCTTAAATATTGAATGGAATAAAGAAAATAATAATATTTATATGACTGGTTCAGCTGAAAGCGTTTTTATTGGACAACTTGAAATTGACCTTCTTGATCAAATAAACTAATAGATTTTCTGTTTATTAATTCTTTTTAAATAGTAAATCTGTGAAGTTTGGAATTGTAATATTGTTTAACTGAATTTCATCAAAATCATAATTACCATCTATACCTGCTTTTAGGTTAGGAATTGTACCTAAAAACTTAATTTTTCCGTATTTTTCAATAAATTGAGAATTTGTAGTCAGAACTTCTTTTAGCTCTGAGCTTAATTGATGATCATTGCAAAATAAAAAACCAGTTAAATTTAAACCCAAGCTGTCAGCATAAAAAGCACTTAAGCAAGTTTGATTAATAGTACCTAATTTATTGGCACTGATTAATAAAGTAAATATTTCAGCGGTTAAATCCTTTTGCAAAAATAAAATTAAATCGGCTATGGTTTGTTTTTCACTAAGCGGCACAATTAAGCCTCCAGCTCCTTCAATAATTAAAAAGTCTGGATTTTGATTTATTAAATTGTTTAAATCATTTTTTATTAAATTAAAGTCAATTTTTATATTTTCTTTGTCAGCTGCTAATTCAGGCGTAGCCGCTAATTTTAAATAATAAGAACAATGAGTTTGCACGCCAGAACAGTTTTTGTTAATAAATTCAATATCTGGAGCAATAATTTGATTATTAAAACTATAACAACCGCTTTGAACGGGTTTGTAAAAAATTACTTTTTGTTCAAGTCTTTGCAAATAATTAATTAAAAAAGCCGAACTAAAAGTTTTACCAATATCTGTGTCAGTGCCAACTATAAAAATTATTTTCATGCAGTCTGTCTTTAAAACTTGTAAAAAGTAATCGGTAGTGAGATAATGTAAATATAATAAAACAAACTTTTTAATAATTCTTTTTATTTAATAAAAAATATTTAAACTCTAATATCATGCTTTCATTATGTCAGCTTTAGGTCCAATTAAAAGTTTTACAAGAATAACAGCTAATAGTTTTAATTATTCTCAAAATAATAATGCTATTCAGCCAATTCTTACTAATAAACCAAGCACAGCTAATAATACAAGTCCAAGTGCAGAGAGCAATGATTTTTGGCAAGATTTAAA
>CANLFK010000105.1 GCA_947489925.1 Candidatus Caenarcanales bacterium | reverse complement strand
GTGGGGCTGGCTCATATGGATCTTTGGGTGTAGACATCAGACGCTATCAGAGATTAACGGAAGACGGTTGGTATTTTAAAAATAACTTTCACGCAGAAGGCTTAATGGGCGATGTCGCTGGCTTCCGTAATTTAAAAATGGGTGGTCCATATGGTATGAGAGGTTATAGACAATTTAGAGATATTGGTATTGGGACAAATATGATTACTAATACAGCTGAGTTTTCCATTCCTTTGGTAATTCCAAAAAACCCAATTAAAGATACAAAATTAGTCTTTTTTAATGATTTTGGTTTAGTAGCTGGACAAAGTCGCTTAAATGATCTTTATGGTCGTAAGTCATTTGCTTCATCGTTTGGGGTTGGATTAGACTTAACAATACCAATGTTAGGACCAATGAGAATTGATTATGGTATTCCACTTATAAGAGCTGATAATAAAAGTTTTTGGAGTGGACGAATTCATATTAATGCAGGCTCGCAACTTTAATTTATAATTAAGGGGAAATTTAAAATTTAATTTGGAGAATAATTTAAAACATGAAAAATAAAATGAATTTAGGCTTAATATTTGCTCTTTTCTTTGCACTAACTGCTTTTCAACCTTCTAAAGCGGCAGGAGAAATTGGAATTATTGATAATGCAAAAATCCTTGAAAAATACCAAGCTTCAGTTGATGCTCAACAAAAAATAACTGATGCAAGAGAAGGTTTACAAAAAACTTTTACTTCATTAGCGACAGAACTTGACAAAGTAAAACAAGACAAAGCTTTAACCGAAGCCCAAAAAGCTGATAAAGCAAAAGTCGCTCAAGCTAAATTAGAAGTTGATAAGAAAAAAGTTGATGCCATGATTTTAAGCTTAAGAAATGACTTAGAAAGCAAAATCCTGAAAGCTATTTCTGATGAAGCTGCCAGTCAATCTTTGTCCGTAGTAATGTCTAAAAATATGACTTTTTATGGTGGTAAAGATATAACTGATCAAGTTTTAAAAAGATTAGCTAGTTCTGACAAGAAATAATTGAAATTATTGTTTATAAGGGCGGAGCAGAGATGAAAGATTTAAAAATTATTTTTCTTGGTACTCCAAACTTTGCAATTCCTAGCTTAGAAGGTTTATTGAAAGCTGATATTAAGCCATTAATGATTATTACTCAGCCTGATAGACCTTCTGGGCGAGGACAAAAAATAATTAAATCTGCAGTTAAAGAATTGGCTGAAAAGCATAATTTACTAATTAGACAGCCAATTAAAATAGCACGGGATTTAAGTTTAATCGAAGAAATTAAAGCTTTAAAACCAGACTTAATGGTAACAGTGGCTTTTGGACAGATTTTGAGCCAAGAAATTATTGATATAGCAAAATGGGGCATTTGGAATGTGCATGCGTCTTTATTGCCTCGCTGGCGGGGAGCAGCTCCTATTCAATGGTCTATTTTAAATGGAGATCTGCAAACTGGCATTACAATTATGCAAACCGAAAAAGGCTTAGACACTGGACCAATTCTAAATAGCCGCTCTCTTGATATTACAGAGACTGACACAGCGAAAACATTAAACAAAAAATTATCTGTTTTGGGAGCTGAACTTTTATTGACAACAATTATTAATAATTATGATAGCCCAATTAAAGCTCAGGCACAGATAAACGATGAAAATTTAGTAAAATATGCAAGTAAAATTACTAAAGAAATGAGTGTGATTTCATGGGCAGAAATAAATATTATAGAATTAAATCGAAAATTTAGAGCTTTAAATCCTTGGCCTGGTATTCATTTTGATATTTTTGATGAAATGAATAATTTGATAGAAGAAAGAATTAAAATTCAAAAAGTTGATTATCACTTGCTAGACAATATAATCGACATAAAACAAAGTTCTCTTGGCGAAATTATTATTAGAGAGAAAAAAGTTTTTATACAATTGAAAGATGGATTTTTAGAGCTAAAAGAAATTTTACCCTCTGGCAAAAAAAACATGTTAGCCATTGACTGGATAAACGGTTTAAAAAATAAAGTTAAAGATTCAAAATTATATATTCTAAAAAGAATAACTTGATAAAATTCTCTTGCGTTATAATTACAACTTATTGAAATTCACAAATCAATCTTAGAGTAGATAATTTCTTAATTTTATAATGTTAAGTTTAAGTTCACCTAAATCTTCAGCTGATTTAGTAAAAGAATATTTTCATACTCAAGGATTAAAAACCCAAGATCTACCAAAATATATAAGCTTTAAAGATTATTTTTCAGTCGAAATTAATGAACAAAAGTATGTAGTAGCCGTTAATAATTGGAAACATAAAACTGTAAATTTGCCTTCAATTGAAAGTTTTTATCAGTTTTTATCTTCTCAGAAAGGTAAAGAGTTTGCAGGTGGGCTTTTTATTACTCACAAAGGTTATTCAGAAACCGTAAAATTTTTTTTAAAAGCTAATTCTGACAAAGAAATTGTTTTAGGGCTTTTAGAAAATAAAGTTACTACTCAAAAAAAAGATGAGATAAATATTAATTGGCTCTATCCGCTTGATTATTCAATAAAAAAGAAAGATAAACCTAATAATAATTCTGTTCAGCTCGGAGTTTTTGCTTGTAAAGGGGGCGTTGGTAAAACAACTATTATAGCTCATTTAGGACTTTTGCTTTCAGAGCTTGGTTATTCAGTATTATTAATAGATGAAGATCCAGAAAGACATTTAAAGAGAATTTTGGATAGCTTTTTAAAAACATCAAAGTCTTTAAATTTGAAGTGTATAAATGCTGATGAACTTGAGCTAGAGAAGAAAAATTATGATTTTATGCTTTATGATTATCCGCCTTCCTTGAGTATTAATTCAATTTATTCGGTTAATAATTTACATTATTGTTTAGTGCCTATTAATTTATCTCCTTTGGCTTTAGGACTAGAAGCTGAAATCATTCATAAAACTTTTAACTATATAAATCAGCTTAATTCTTCGGTAAAAATTTTGGCTTTAATAAATAATGAAATAGACTCTAATCATCCGACTTCTAAAAATTTAAAACAAGAATTAAAAAAAGCCTTAAAGCCATATCCAAAAGCTCATTTATTGCCTTTTAGTATTAGACATAGTTCTCACTTGTATTATTGGGGCAAAAGCAATATTCTAAATGGTGTCGGAAGACAAAGTAATGCTTATCAGGATTTTTTGGCATTGGCGGATTATTTAATTAAATTACTAAACTTAGAAGAAAATTAAACTTAAATTTGTCTTTTCTATATTATTTTATTCAGCCGTGAGAGGGACTTTCTACATTGTTTAAATATTGTGAACTTGTTAAACCCGAAGCAGTACTTCCAGACATTTTATGTACAGCACTAAAAATATTAGATAATTGAAAAGCCCCATTGCTTCCTAATTTAACGGCTTGACCTGGCAAAAAACAACTAAGTTGATCTAAGACTGCTGAAAAAAGAGTAAGGCTAGCACCAACGATTTGCAAAGTAGCGGCAACCGAGCCAGAACTAGTAATATAAGCATTATTCAAACCCGTAGACAAAGAACAAATACCCATAAAAAACAAGCCAATATTATTTAAAGACATCATCGAATCAAATAAATTTTTCCAAGCTGGTTTTTCTTGAGCTTGTCTTTCTAGATCTGGATTTCCAAGTAATGTATCTCCATTATTAAAAACTTGCATTCCACCTAAATTTGCTACCGCAATAGCCGTTCCAACAACACTAATTAAACGCAAAACACCATTTAACATTGTAAAATTACAATTAACTTCTGGGTGTCCAAGCCTTAATAATGGTCTTTTCCAAGACTTTTCAGAAACACCATCTGCTGTTAATTTTGCTTCAAATTCTTGGTCTCGTCCGACCAAAGCACCAATATTATTTTTTAAAGAACTTGGATTAAATAATTCTTTTAAATAATGACCACCTGCTTCTAATTCTTTTTTTCCATTAGCCCAAAAATGCTCTTTAATCCCACTACTCCAAGTTTTAAAGTCTGCACTAGCTAAAGGTTTATAACATTCAAAACGGTCTTTATGTTTACTGCTTTGGGTTAGCATTGCCAAAAAAGTAAAAAACATGGCAAAGCCATAAAAAATCCGTGAAAAAGCTGAAATTCCTGCTGTCGCTTCTGCCGCTTGATTTTTTAATTCTTTTTCTTTCTCTGGAGTTAATTTTCCGCTGGCTTTTAATTTAGCTAATTCTTCTAAAGCATTTTTTCTTTTATTCTCAATATTCCATAAATACAAAGCCCCAGCCAATAAAAGCGAATAAGATAAAACTCGACTCGGTGAAGCCAAACCCGCCCCATTTAAAGTGCCGCAAATCATGAGTAAAGTATATGCTGGGGGATAAATATTGGCTAAAGCCGAACTTAATTGATCTGGGCTTTCTAGTTTACTTAAATTCTGATCACGGAAAAACCTTGCCACCAAACCGGTAATCAAAGCGGGCACTGCCACCAAAGGAATTATAAAATTAATATGTGTTGGTGTATTAATGCCAGCTTCTTTCGGATGACGAACTGATTTCCAGACTTTAGCAATAACATCATGGTCTTCCTTTAGTGAGGCAGTGGCTGATTGACTTTTGAACGAAACAATATTGCCTCTGTTTCCTGAAGAAGAGCGCGGAGTTTTAATGATAGAGTTTAGAGCGAAATTAACAGTCATTCTTAGAAATTATATTAATGCTTGTATTGCGTAATAATTAAATATTAAATTTTACTATTTCTTAATATTTTAAGTGTGAATCTTATGCTTATTATTTTTTAATAATTCAATTTATTTAAGTTGTTAATAATATATTCTTAATTTTAGCGACTTTTAGGGTAAAACTCAAGCAAAGATTAAATTTTTATTAACTTGTTCATAATTTAGGTTGAAAATAAAAAAATATAAAAATAATTTTCAAATATTAATTCGCTCTTCTGGCAAGAGATTATAAGTAATTTTAATTATAAAACTCATTATTTTGGGTGAGATAAAAAATTAATAGTGTTTAAGTCTTAACTTTTCTTTGGTAAGATCATTATTGAAATGTAATTAAGCCTAGCCAAAAGTTTTTTTGCTTATTGTCTTCAAGCTAAGCTACTTAAGTTTGTTTTAATAGCATTAGCAAATACTTTGTACGGAGTCAGCTTAATTTTTTTCTTTTCTTCATTTAAAAACTCACTTTGTGGGGGGTAATATCTATCATGTATTCCGGTTCTCGTTTTGACAGAGATAACAGTAATAGTGGCGGCGATCAAGGTCAAAGTAATAATAAGTTATATATTGGCAATCTTCCATTTTCTGTTGACAATAATTCATTGAGTGCTTTTTTTGAAAACGCTCTTGGTCCAGATTCAGTCTCTAATGTTCAAGTTATAATCGACAAAAATCGTCGCTCAAAAGGCTTTGGCTTTGTTACTTTTGCTACTCCAGAATTAGCAGAAAAAGCTACTGAATTAAGAGGACAAGAAATTGAAGGCTTAGACGGTACAAGAAGACAAATCGACATAGCTCCAGCTCATCAAAAAAGAACTTCCTCCTTTGGTGGCGGTGGCTTTGGTGGTGGCGGCTTTGGCGGTCCTAGAAGAGATGGCGGCGGCGGCTTTGGTGGTCCTAGAAGAGATGGCGGCGGTGGCTTCGGCGGCGGTCAAAGAAGAGATGGCGGCGGTGGCGGCGGCTTCGGTCCTAGAAGAGATGGCGGCGGTGGCTTCGGCGGCGGTCAAAGAAGAGATGGTGGCGGAGGCGGTGGCTTCGGTGGTGGTGGCGGTCAAAGGAAGAGACCTTCTTCTAATGGCGGTGGCTATGAATCATCAGCTCCAGCTTCAGCTCCTGGCGACAAATGGCAGTAAATACTAAATTATTTATAAACATTTAGTCTAATGATTGAATTCAAGCATGAATTATTTACGACCTTGGCTAATAAGTTGGGGTCGTATTTTGTTTATTTGGTAGGTGGCTCTGTGCGAGACTATTTAAGCCAATATAATTCCAATTATACAAAATTTAAAAATAAGAAAGTTCAAGACTTTGATTTAGTTGTTTTTGGTTGTGCAGATTTGGAAAGTGAAATCAGAAATATTGCCAATGAACAAAATTTGCCTTTTATTGTTTTAGATGCCGAAAATCAAATTTATCGAATTGTAAATAATGAAAAGAAATGGCAAGCTGACTTTTGTGGGCCTCGTGGAAAAAATATTGAAGAAGATTTAGGCAAAAGAGATTTTATAATAAATGCCATTGCGTATGATTTGGCACAAAAGAAAATAATTGACCCTCTGAATGGTCAGAAAGATTTAGAAAAGAAAATATTACAAGCAATTAGTTTAGATAATTTGAAAGCTGATTCCTTGCGGGTTTTGCGAGCATTTCGTTTAAAGGCAAAATTTGGTTTAAATATTGAACCCGAAACTTGTATTATGCTTTCTGAGGCTTTTGTTTTAATTGATTCGATTGCAATTGAAAGGATTTCGGCTGAAATATGGGGTTTACTGGAAAGCGAAAATTGCTTTGATAGTTTAAAAGAATTTCGAGATTTGGGGTTTTTTGAAAAGATTTTTCCAGAGTTTTTACCACAAAAAGAAGTTCCTAGTAATGATTTTCACCATTTGCCGCTTTGGGAACATACTTTTGAATTAATTAATCAATATGAAAACTTTGTAAAACCTCAATTGCCAAAGCAATGTTTAAATTTTATCGAGAATAATCAGATTAATTATATTTCGTGGGAAGCAATTATCAAAATGTCTTGTTTACTGCATGATATAGCCAAACCACGCACCTGGGAAATTATTAAAGGTAAACATACTTTTTATAATCATGATAATTTGGGTGCGGAAATGGCTTTGGAACTTGGCAAAAGAATGCATTGGCCAAAAGCGGTTACTCAAAGTTTAAGTGTTTTAGTGAAATATCATTTAAGACCTTTTCATATTGCACCAATTGGCTCAGAGCCTACCGAGAAAGCTGAGAGGCGGTTTTTCAGGAAATTGGGCGACAATTTTTATCCTTTAATTGCTTTGGCTTGGGCTGATTTACTTTCAACTCGTGGAGCGGCTATTAGTGATGAAATGATTAAAAATAGCGAATTAAGATTATTGAATTTATGCACAAATTATGAAGAATTTAAAAAACAAGAAATTAAATATGAGCCTTTATTAGCGGGAGAAGACCTAAAACAAGCCATTGAATTAAGTAAATTACCTCCCAGTAAGCTGATTAAAGACATTTTAAAGGAGTTGCAGGATTTACAATTAGACAATGAAATAAAAACAAAAGAGCAAGCTTTTAACTGGTTTATAAATAGAAGTCAAAAATATAGTAATTAGTTATAGACAATAATTAAAATTAAGAAAAAATTAATTAAAACCTTGTTTTTTGGCATTTAAAGTTTCACTATCTAAAGTTCTTTTTTAACGGGGGCTATCTCTATTTGGGTTAAAAGAAGCGTTTATTTTAAATATTTTACTGGGCATAGTTTATTTTAATCTCTAATTTCACAAATTCAAAATGGTAAACAATATCACTAATTCTAATGCTAATGCTTTTAATCCTCAGAACGCATTAAAGAAAGCTCAAACCAAACCAACTGCAACGACTAAACCAACAGCTCAAACCAAACCAACAGCAACTACACAAAGTCAAATTGTAGGTTCACAAAGTCCAATTATCAGTCCTTATTCTGTAGTTTACAATAATCCAACGAAGTCAGATACTTTTACTCCAACAAAGCCAGATGAAAGAGGTTTTATTACTGGTCGTCCAATGAATCCTTTTTCTGAAATTTATAATAATCCAATAATAACTATAAGCCCAATTGAAGGACCAATTCCAGCCCCAATAATAACTATAAGCCCAATTTTTGGACCAATTCCAGACCCAACAATAACTATAAGCCCAATTTTTGGACCAATTCCAGACCCAACAATAACTATAAGCCCAATTTTTGGACCAATTCC
>CANLFK010000104.1 GCA_947489925.1 Candidatus Caenarcanales bacterium | reverse complement strand
TTATTTTATTTATGAAGCACTTAATGCTATAAATGAACATTTTGACTACCCAGAAATTAATAGTTATAAAATAGTATACTTTTTAAGTGCAAATAATACCGCTGTTATCAATGAATTAATTTCATACGAAGAAGTTAAAAGCTTTCCACAAAGTATACTATTTCAAATTTCAGATTACAACACCATTAAATATGATTTATTAATTAACAATGAGTCCTATGCTACTGCAGGAATGTTAAGCTTGGGCAACCTTAAGGTTGTAGCTCATCAGGGAGATAAAATAACCATTGTTAAAAAGCAAAATAATCTTTCGAAAAATATTAATATACCATTTAACGGAGAAACGATCGGTGTTTATAGTTATTTCCCTGAGGATAAAATGCAACAAGGAACTGGTGGAATATCCATTCCAGTAGGTGGCGGTAGTATAAATGGCCCTAAGCAAGTTGATGCTAGAAAGAAAAAAGTTGATAAAATTTTAAAAATTGCTATCCTTTTGTTGTTGGTAGCTATTGTTCTGATTGTTTTAAATATTAATGGAGTTTTTGACCCTAAGACTCCAACAGGTGAAACACAGACTCCAACAGGTGAAACACAGACTCCAACAGGTGAAACACAGACTCCAACAGGTGAAACACAGACTCCAACAGGTGAAACACAGACTCCAACAGGTGAAACACAGACTCCAACGGGTGAAATAAATACAAATGGCAAAAAAGATACAGCAATAAAAATATCAAAAGTCAAAAATGCTTCACTAAAAAATACAACAGAACGCTCTTCAACTAAAATTGAATCAATTTTCAGTGGATGTGCAAGGTGCAAGAAACTATATCCAAAAGGTAATCCTGGTCAAAAAACTTATGATAAAGCTATTGCTCCTTATATAACCCACAGAGAGAGTCATAAATTATAATAATATGAATAAAACATTAAAACCATTTCTTTTTATATTAGTTGCTGCTATTATTATTGGCGCAATGTATTTGTTGGGTGGCACGCCCCCACCAGAACCACCACCACAACCACCACCAGCAAGAATTGATATGAATCAATACCAATCTAAATGTAACCTGCTTGGTGATAATCAATGGAGCCCATCTGCATATTCAAATTTAAAAATGGAACTTGAAACCTACACGAGACAATCAGGTTCGGGCGTTGCGCAAGAGGACATTGACAATTTAACTACTTACTTAGAGCAAAAATATGCAATGTCAATGGTAAATACTTATGACGAGTGGTTAACAAAAAAAGGGGAATCAAATATTGGTGATGTATATAATGCCATGTTTAAGCAGTCCAACCTTCCGGGTTGCAAAGCTATATTAGACACGCCCATATTTGTCATAAACAGATACCAACAAGTAGTTGGTTTTCCTAATAGAATTACTCAGTTCTTAAGCCAAGAATATAATGAAGCTCAAAAGAGTAGTCTCGAAAATGAAATTAATACTCTTTGTAACACATATCAGATCAGTGAATTTGAAAATATTTTCAAAATTAAAATTAATGCGCAAAATGAGTTAGACAACTTTAAAAAATATTATATTGAAGTTTATGAATATATTGATGCTTATAAAAGAAATCCGGCAAATAACCGTTTAAAAGACTTTTGTAAAAATAATTATATCAATACTTCAAAATATTATTTTTATGATGAATTTATAAAAAAATCCGGAGCTTGTAACTAAATTTATATATATGAAAAAAAACTATCTTACATTATTTTTTATTTTAACTAATGTTTTATGCTTTGCTCAAAAAAAATATGACTCTGCAGCTTTAAGTCAAATTGAAAATATTAATAAAAATATTGAGAGAATACTTGAAAAAACCGAATCGCTCAGCTTTATCTATAAACAAAAAACCGACTCGCTTATTTTATTAAAAAATTACTTTAATTCTAGAATTGATAATTTAGAGACTTCTGATAAACAAAAAACAGACGAAATAAAATCGCTAAATGACAAAATTAAATTTCAAAAAGAACAAACTGATACAATTGCTAAATTTAAAATTTATACAAAATCAATAGTGACTTCATTAATGAGCGAGCACTATAACTTTAGTCCTTCAATCGTTAATATTTTATCTAATATAAAAATGAATAGTTATTTAACTGATAAAAAGTATATAGATACTCTAGATAAGTTTATTAAGGTTAGCAGCACTTTTAAAGAAATAGAATTGTATTTGCAGTCAGAAGCATATTCAAAAGTAAAGGTAGATGTTTATAAAAGCTTAATTGTAAGTTATAAAAAAGAAAAAGACACAGAAAAATTTGTAGGTTTAAAAGAAGATATAGGAAAATTCAATTCTTTATTAAACGAATATTGCGAAGTTTCAAATAAAATTTATACTGCTATTTTGGAGTCGGTAGAACTACCAAAAGTTCGAAGAGATATGTTAAGGGAAATCACAGATATTTATGGAGACGATTATGGTTATTTAATTAAAATAGTTGAAAAAGCAAATTCAGATCCTAAATTTAATGCTGTTAAGGTTGAAGCCTGTCCAGTACAATAAAAATTAAACTATGAGCATAACCTTAATTGCGAATACGGGATTACAGTTTTTTACTTTTGAAACCAAAATTGATTTTGCCCTTCAAAAGGAAATAAAATTCAGATATATTGAGCGTTATGATTCTAGAAGAAGAAAATTTTGGCTAGATGAAGTAGTTGTGCTCAAATCAGATGAGGATATTTTTGCTAGAAAAAGTGAAGTTGAGAAACTAGGTTTTCTTACACCCAAGGGAACACAGACCGATGACATTGATTTCACTAAATTTGAACATATTGCTGAGACCGATATTTTTGAAGTAGGTAACTTAAACCAGGCCTTTAAATATTTTGAAAAAAAGTGGATACCCGTACCTTTTTTCAAAAAAAATAATATCAACAATAACTTTTTTGGCCCTACCGACTGGGTGCGAATTTATTTTGAACGTACAAGCGATGTGGACATTAAAGTAATGTTATTAGTGGATACCTCTACCAGTAGCAAACCCGATGATTTTGTTAGCCCGTTTATACACGAAAACCCCAATGAAAATATTTATGGCATATGTCCTAATGATGAGCTGGCTATGTCTTTTGTAGATAGTCTTAACGGCTGTGAGTGGGTAGAGGATTATATCACAAAATTATTTTACACCAATAGTTTAACTCCAGAACAGCCTTTTTTAAAGCATTTAGCAAATTATATTTTTTTAATACGCTTTTTACGCAACAATGATAAATTACCAGATATACACCTGCTTTCAGATAAACTTGGTAGTGTTGATGTGGATTTGATTATAGACGTTGGTAATTCAAATACCTGTGCGGTATTATTTGAAAACGATCCGGATGGCAGTTTTAATTTTAACTCCGTTAAAAAAGTGAAGATCCAGGATTTTAGCCAACCCTTTGTTCAACGGGATGAATCTTTTAGCACCCGTATTGTATTTAAGGATGCTAGTTTTGGTGCTTTTAATTCCGAATTGAATCAAAATAACAAGTTTCAATGGCCTAGCCCCGCCCGTATTGGTTTTGAGGCCGAGCGCATTATTAACGATGCAAATGTTGAATTAAAATTATCGCGTGAAGTAAGATCCTTTAATTCAAGTCCTAAGCGTTATTTGTGGGATACAAAATCTGCTCAAAGTGAGTGGGAATATCATGCGGACGATGATAACAATGACGAGCGAATTCCTAAGCGCGTTTACAAGCGTGGTATCTCTGAACAAATAAAGTCAGATGGCAATATTTGTGAAGACGGAATATTTGGGTCCAAATCACAATTTTCACGTAAGTCATTAATGACTTTTGTGTATTTAGAATTATTCTGTCAAGCATTAAGACAAATTAATTCACTTGATTTTAGAACGATACATGGAAATCCTTCCAAAAAAAGACAAATCAAAAGAATTATCATTTCCTGCCCTACTGCGATGACAAAGCAGGAGCAAGTTAGTCTTAGAGAGTGTGCTGAGCAGGCAATGAGAATGATTAACAAATACAATGAAATCATCTTTAAGCTTGAAACCGAAAACGATATTTATTCAAATAAAGTAGAAGTAATACCGTCGGTAAAGGATTTAAAGTATGACTTATATAATATTGAAAAAAAGAAAGATTGGATCTACGATGAAGCAACGGCTCCACAGCTTTTGTTTTTATATGGGATGATCAAACATAAGTTTGACGGCAACCCTGATCTTTTATTTAATTTAATGGGTAAGCCGGGTACCTCATTAAACAAAACCACTCACAATAGATCACTTACCATAGGCTCTTTAGATATTGGTGGGGGTACAACGGACTTGATGATTTGTAAGTATGATTATAACTACAATGAAATAACTGAATTAATCCCCGACCCACTATATTGGGAAAGCTTTAATTTGGCTGGCGATGACTTATTAAAAGAAGTTATTCAACAAATCATAATTGAAGGGAAAATTAACAACCCTAATAATGCAGGCTGTACGGGAGTGATAGAAAACTATGCAAGAGAAATTGGTGTTAGTGATGTAGCAAAAAAATTAAATGGATTTTTTGGTAATGACAGCAATAACATTGGTCATAAGGGAAAAATAATGAGGACCAATTTTTTAAATCAAATTGCAATACCAATAGCCATTCAATATTTAGAAGCTGCTACGAAAATGGTTGAGGGTAAAAAAATGACTTTTGATGAGTTGTTTCTAAACAAGCAACCTAGTAAAGACTTATTAAATTATTTTGAAAAGCACTTTGGATTTAGATTTGAAAGCATAGAATGGACAATTTCAACCAACAGGGTAAGTGAAATTATTACAATTGTTTTTTCCAGACTTTTAAAACAGATCGCTAATATTATGGATAAATACGCTTGCGATATAATTATTTTATCCGGCAAGGTCTTTACCATTAGTTCTTTAGAGCAATTATTTTCAAAATACCATCCAATAAGCCCTAATCGATTAATTAATTTTAATAATTATTGGATAGGAAGATGGTATCCATTTGCAGACAACAATGGATATATAAGCGATTCAAAAACAGCGCTTACTATTGGCAGTTTAATTTCCTATTTAGGCGGCATTTCTTATAAATTAGACAAGTTCAGGATTAACACCATTAATTTGAGAACAAAATTAATTTCAACTGCGGATTTTATTGGGTCTATTAAAGATTCGTCCATTGCTGAAAGTATAATTACACCCAAAAAAGAAGAGGGCAAAATTGTGGCACATACTTTACCACATCTTATTGGTTTTAAAAATTTAAATGTATTAAATTATCCTGCGCGTAATATTTATGCTTTGGATTTTAACGAAGACAGAATAATAGAGACGTTATTAAAAAATCCACAAAATGACAAATCTAAAATTTTAGATAGCTTAGAAACGTTTAAGCAAAAACTTAGAATGAGAATGCCTTTTCATATAAGTTTTAGCAGAGAGTTTGAAAAAGATAAAGAACAAATTACTATTTCAGAAATTTTAGATAACGAACAAAATGATATTGCTAAAATATATTTTGAATTAAATCTTCAAACACTTCCCGAAAAAGCTGGATATTGGTTAGATACAGGACAGTTTACTTTAAACATTAGAAATTAGAGATTATGCATAATATAAAGAAAGAAAACATTGATAACATAAAATCAAGTACCAATCAGCTTTATACCTTGTATAATGAAGCAGACAGTTGGATTTCAAATAATTTAAAATTTGAAGAAAAGGACACGGCGGCTTATAAAGTAAAAAATGCAAGAAGAATTGTAAGAAAAATATTTAAATCTTTAGACTCTAAACCTGTTTTTGCCTTATTTGGCGCTAGTCAAGTAGGTAAATCCTATTTGATTAAAAATTTACTAAGTATTAATGGAGCACCTTTAAAAATTAGTTTAGGTAGTGAAAACTATGATTTTCTTAAAGAGATTAACCCCCCTGGTGTAGGTGCAGAAAGCACTGGAGTAGTCACAAGATTTACAATTGATAAGGTTTCAAACAATCCCGATTACCCAATTAGAATTAAATTATTAGATCCCAAAGATTTAATAATTATCCTTTGCGATAGTTATTTTTCAGATACTAGTAAAATTGAAAATTATACTAGTATTGATGCCTTTAAAAAATTAGCAGAAAGCCTTGAAGAAAAATATGGAGCTGTTAATAAAGAAACCAAAAATTTAATTCAAGATGATATTTTTGACATTAAAGATTATTTTTCAAAATATTTTTATAAGAATACCACCATTATTAATAATATTGAAAAATCTCATTACTGGTTAAGAATTGGCGATATTATAAGTAAAGTACCATCCGATGAATGGCATATTGTTTTTTCGGCATTGTGGAACAACAATTTATTTTTAACCACCGTATTTAAATTACTAATTGAGGAATTGACTAAGGTTAATTTTGACAATGTGGTATATGCTAATAAAGATGCTGTACTTAGAGGATTTGGTGAAATATTAGATGTTCAAAGATTAAAGGAGTTATTAGCAGATCAAAAAACAATTTCAGTTGTAACCAAAGAAAATACAATTTTAAATTTAAACCTTAGTAGATTAAGTGCATTAAGTGCTGAGCTTACTTTAACAATACCGGCAGAAACTGCTGAAACAAAACCTTTTTTAAACAATACTGATTTGCTGGATTTCCCAGGAGCTAGAAGCCGTCTAGAATTAAATATAGATACTATACAAGAAGATGCAGTTCCTGACATGTATTTGAGAGGTAAGGTTGCATATTTGTTTAATAAGTATTCAGCTGATTATGAAATTAATAATTTATTATTTTGTCAAAACGATAAACAATTAGATGTTAATGAAATTCCTACATTGTTAAATGATTGGATAGCAAATAATATTGGGAAAAATCAAGAGGAAAGGGAGCGTCGAATTAGTAATCTTCCTGTTTCCCCATTGTTTATCATATTTACGTTCTTTAATAATCAGCTTAAATATGACACAACCAATGACGACAAGGAAAACGTTGACTATAAGTGGGACAACCGTTTTGTTCGTTTTTTTGAAAAAGAAGTAGTAACAAGTAATTATAATTGGCATATTAATTGGTCAGAAACTTCACCCACATTTAATAATTTTTATTTATTAAGAGATTTTAAATACTCCAATGATACATTTGGTGGATTTGAAGAAACAGGATCGGAAGTAAATGTATTACCAGAAAGGGTTGAATTTTTAAATAAACTTAAAGAAAGCTTTCTATCCTTCCCTTTTGTAAATAGACACTTCGAAAACCCGGCCGAATCTTGGATTTCCGCGGCAAATCCTAATAAGGATGGAAGTGAATTAATTATACAAAATTTGGAACCAGCGGCTAATAACTACGTTAAAGTCATTAATTACGCAAATCAATTGAATGATTTTAAATCTAGCTTAGTTTTGAGATTAGGCAAATATTATCATTCTGATGATTTACAAGAAAAGAGAATTGGTGCTCTAAAAAAAGCCAACGAGTTACAAGTAGAGTTCAATAAAATCTTTGGTAAAAACCCTTTACTATATAGTAGCTTATTAAAACTAATTGTATTAAGTGAAACAGAAGTTTACAATTATTTTCATGAAAACGTTATAGATTCTAGGAATGTGGAAAGTTTTGATGAGTATACGCTGTTTAGATCTCAATATTCAGAATTAAGCAAAGACAATGCTAAAAATAAAAACCTAGAAATTTTAAAAAATCAATTATTTTTTAATTCAAACGAGGAAGTAGAGTTTTTCTTAAAAGAAAAAGGTATTGATTATGACAAATTATTTCCTACTACAGTAATAAATAGTTCAAAAAAATTAGTTGACGGCGTTTTTGAATTGTGGAAATCTAAATTAACATTTGAAAAATTTTCAATTCTTGAAAAGGAGGGGCTTACCAAAAACACTTTTACCGCTTTTGTAGAAGCTATTATAACTACCATGGATCACCTTAATTTAAATGAGTATTTAGTGGATGTG
>CANLFK010000103.1 GCA_947489925.1 Candidatus Caenarcanales bacterium | reverse complement strand
ATGAAAAGAAAATCTGAAAATGCTGATTGAAGCGAAACTTTGAAGCAATCACAATTGCAAGTCTCTCGCTAAAGAATTTTGTCTTTTCACCCCCAACCCCCTGAAAGTGGGCTATTAGAGAGTGGAGCTGGGAATTTAGACCTTGAAGACAGAAATTTTCAAACAGATTTATTGAGTGTCCCCTTCGGGGAATGGCGTAAGCCTAGGGGGCTAAGACTTGAATTCTTGAGAAGCTTTTTGTGTTTTTTATCTGTCGAACTCACATTAAACACTTTTAAACTTTGTTCATAATTATGCAATTCTGCTTGGTTAAACTTAGCTATTTCCGCTCTCTCTAGAGAAAAATACTTATATTAATTTATCCATCAATATGAATTCTCATCGCTGAAGCAAGAGAAAACTCTCTAAAAGCCTCTTTGAGACAATATTTATAAAATCTAAATTGTTTTCCATATACTTCCATAATAATTTTTCCTTCAGATATTAAAGAAATAATACTTGGATATTTAATTCTGATTCTTGTATCAAAGCCTTTCTCAAAATAAAGCCAATCATCTCCTCCATACTTGGTTAATTGATAATAATATAAAGGAGATTGTTCTGCGAGCTTTTTCCAACCAGACGGTTCTATTGCTTTTAAGTTCTCTATTACCTTCGTAGCTTCTTCGTCTTTACCATAAATTATAGGAAATAATCTCTCTAAAAAAGGTAATAATTCTCTTTGAAATACAATATCCTTCAAAGTAAATTTTAAGTATTCATCAGTTTCGGTAGTATCAAAAATATTTAAATTGTAGTGAAACTTTTCTTCCAAAGCACTAAACAATTCTTCATTTTTTATTTCCGCTTTTTTCAATTCTTCTTTTAAAGTAATCATTTCAATTACAATTCCAGTTGATAAAAAAGTACCCATATTTTTTAATTTAACTATTCGTAAATATTTTAAAGCTTAGTCGTGTATTAAGTCTAGCTGATTTACTGGCTTCTTCACCAAAAAGCTTTTTAAAACCAAAATCAGTATATGGATTAATATATTTTGCTCTCATAATTTTATTTTACCGCTTAAATTGGGAATAAATTAGTAAAACTTTCAAATTTGCTTGCTTACATGAATACCTTTTTAATTATCGCTCTCAGTCTGATTTTCATTTGTGCCGCTTGGATTATTCGTATTTTACTTGTCAGGAATAAAGCAGAGAAAACTGAAAAGATACTTTTGATTTTTGACACTTTAAGAAAGATATATAAAGCTCTTCTTGATGTTGGTATTTTAGCTCCAAAGGAAGTAGCGATATGTTTTGATCATCTGAATAGTCTTCTCGAAGAGAACAAAATAGTAGAGAATTTTCAAAATAACTTTTATTTATTACAGAGAGAGTCTTTCAATCTTGATTCTTTGCATTTACGGTTTGAGATTGGTTTTATGTCTACTGATATTTTCTTAGAGCAGTTAGCAAAATTTGAAAAAAGATATTTCGGTAAAGTGTTACTTCCAAGATTCCAGAGCCAAGAAGAGTTTGAAATAAATTTTGCAGAAAATGAATTAAAAGAAGAATTAGAAATAACTTTTGAAGATAAAGAAAAAGAAGAAGCTAAACCACCAACTTCACCAGATGAAATGTATGGATTATTAGGAGTTGATGCTTTAAGTATTCATGTTGGCAAATATTTAGTAGAACTAGCTGATCCAGAAAAAGGTGGACAATTAGTTCCAGATATTGGTTTATTACGCCAACATATGACTTTAATTTATGGTTATATATTGCCGCCAGTACGCATCGCTGAGAACAAAGATAATGAGTTAAATGAGTATAAAATCGTAATTAGAGGTAATGCAGTTAGTACATCTACAGTTTATCCAACCCGTTATATGATTTTAAAATCTCATTGGGATAAAACTTTTGATAAACCTCCAGATGAATTTGTCCAAGGAATTGAGCCAACTTTAAAAGAAAAAGCTTATTGGTTAAAAACAGATTATTTAAATAAATTAATTGAAGATAAAAGTTGGACTTGGCCTTATTTAACGGCAGTGCAAGCAATTACTTATCATTTGATGGAAACCGTAATTGCAAATATTGAACAATTATTTACCAAAGTTGATTTGTGTAGAGTTTTAGACCAAGTACGAAGTATGAATCCAGCTTTGGTAGACAATTTAATTCCGCATGTTTTAAATATTGGTATCTTGAGAAAAGTTTTAATTAATTTAATCCGTGAAAAAGTTAGTATCAAAGACATACATTATATTCTGGAAAACCTAGAAGATTTAGCCACTGAAACCACAAACGCAGACTTATTATCTGAAAGATTGAGAGTGCTTTTATACCGTCAAATTTCTGCTACAAATGCAATTGATAACAAAAAGATTTTAGCTATTAAATTAGACTATGATTTGGAAGAAAAGCTTATTGAATTTCTGCAAATAGTTAATCATCAAGCCATTTTAGTTTTACCACCAGAGCAAGCAGTTTCTTTAGTAACCAAAATTTTAGATGTTTCGAGAGATATTAATTCAGAGTATAATCGTAGACCAGTAGTATTAACTGCTAAGCCCTCAATTAGATTACCATTAGCTCGCTTAATTCATGGTTCAGAAAATCAAACCGCTGTTATGGGGTATGCAGAATTATCCAGTGATTTTCGGCCAGAAATACTAAATACAATTGGATTAAATGATTTAACAAGTAATAATTTAGCAAATGAAGCGTCTTCAGAAGAGGAAAATCAGCCCGAGGAAATTCAGAGAGCTAGTTAAATATCTATAGCAGTACCCGACTAAAAATGGTTTACAAATTTCAAAATCTAATCTGGGATTGCTATAGAACTTAAAAATGTAAAACTTTTAGCTAATCCCTTGCCTTATAAATTCTGTAATGGCACAATTTGCTTATTGCTTTTGACTTTTATGGCTATTTTGTTTTTTATCCAATAAAGTAATATTACATTTAGGTAAATATGTTTTCAGATTCTTTAAAGGAAAAAATCCCATCAATTTGTTTATTTTTTGAGTCAGCTCTTCAGCGTAACCGTTTGGCTAATGCTTATTTACTTTGTGGAGCAGATTATAATTTAAAACAAGAATTTGCCGATGAATTAATTAAAATTTTGAATTGTCTAAACCCGTCTGAAAGCGGTAAACCATGCGATAAATGTTTGAATTGTAATTGGATTATAAATAAACAACATCCAGACTTGCCAATTATTTTAGAACCAGACTTAGAGAAAAGTAAAAAAGGCGTTATTGTAGTTGATCAAGTGTCAAAGTTTCTTTCTCGCATTCAAAATAAATCTCAGTTTTACAGGGTAATTTTAATTAAAACCGCCGAATCCGAACAATTACCAGCTCAGTCAGCAAATTCATTATTAAAAAGCATTGAAGAGCCAAATCCGAAGATTTTATTTTTACTTTTTGCTCGAGATCAAGAACAAGTTTTGCCAACCATTTGTAGCCGTTGTCAAGCTATTAATTTTCCTAATTATAAACAATTGCAAAGCCCAGAAGAGTTGGATAATAGTCTTTTAGAATGGACAAAAATTCAGTCAATTAGTTTTTATAAAGCTAATCAATATGCAGATACTATTTTGCAACAAAAAAAAGAAATTCCAGAACTAATAAATCTTTTGGATAATATAACTGCAATTTATTTAGAAAAAGAAAAAATCGATTTGTCCAAAATTCAGCTAATTGAAAATGCCAAATTAAGATTAAAAAGCTTCTGCTCGGCAAAAAGTACAATTGAGGAATTGATTTTTAATTTACAGAATTGATAGTTTATATTGTAAAATTATAAAAAATTATTGCTAAGTGCTTAGTTTTGGTTTATAATGTTTTTCTCTTGTGTTATTGGGGAGTCGCCAAGCGGTAAGGCAGCGGGTTTTGGTCTCGCCATCCGAGGGTTCGAATCCTTCCTCCCCAGTTTTTTTAATCTATCTAAAATTTACTTTAAAATTGTATGAATTAAACCTTCAGACAGCTCATTTGAAAGATTTAAATTTTCAGCCATTTGATGACTTCCTAATGAATAAGGTCTTTGTAGGGCAGATTGAACTAATAATTTACTAGCTAAAACCTGATTACGCATTTGATTAAAAAATGGATTAAAAGACAAATCTAATAAATCAACTTCCAGAGATGAAATATAATCTAATAAATTGTTTAAGCCTTTTTCAGTTCGGTTAAATGAGGCTAATTCCCACATTTTAATTTTTAATTTATGACTTTGCTCTTTTGAATAAATTAAATCAATTTTGTCTTTATTTGCTTGCTCAGTCGGTAAATTTAAGTCTTGATCCGAAAATTCTTGTGATAAATTAATTTCTTGATTAATATTTTCAGCTACTTGAAAGCCACTAACAATACATTCAAGCAAAGAATTAGAAGCTAAACGATCCGCTCCGTGCAAGCCAGTACTAGCTACTTCTCCAATTGCCCATAAATTATTTAAATTAGTTTTGCCGTCCAAATCAGTTTTAATCCCACCGATTGTATAATGTGCCGCTGGCGTAATTGGTATTAAATCAGTGCTTAAATCAAAGCCAGCATTTTTGCAAAAACTATAAATTCCATTAAAAGTCTTTTTGATTCTTTCCAATCCCAAATGCCTAATATCTAAATAAACTGATTTATTTTCTTGTATTTCTTGCCAAACTGCTTGGCTGACTACTGCTCTACTCGATAATTCTAAGCTCTCAGGAGCGTATTTTTGCATGAATCGTTCTCCTAAAGCATTTACTAAAATAGCTCCTTCTCCTCTTAAGGCTTCTGATAATAAAAAATGATGTTTATAATCTAAGGCGGTTGGGTGAAATTGTATAAATTCCAAATCACGAATAATCGCTCCAGCTCGGTAAGCACAAGCAATTCCATCACCAACCGAAACAGCTGGATTAGTTGATTTAAGATATAAACTACTTAAGCCTCCAGTCGCTAAAATGGTAGCTGATGCATAAATCGGAAAAATTGAATTATTTATATCCTGAAAAATTCCACCTTGAATTGCTCCAGTTGAAGAATCTTTTAGTAATTCAATTAAAAAAGTACCCTGACTAATTGAAATTTTGGAATGCCTGCAAGCTTTTTCCCATAAGGTTTTCATTAGCATTCGCCCTGATAAATCACTATCAACTTTCAAAATTCTTCTTTCTGAATGAGCGGCTTCATGCCCCAAAAACTCTTCGGCAACTTTGCCCTCTTTATAACCACTAAAAGGTATTCCCCAAGCGGATAATTTTTGAATACTATCAGTAATTTTATTAATAAAAAACTCAACTGCTTTTGGCTCGCAAAGACCTAATCCAACTTTTAAAGTATCTTGTATATGTTTTTTGGGGCTATCAGTCGGCAATAAAGATACTGCAATTCCGCCCTGAGCATATGCACTACTAGATTCAGTTACCGCATCTTTGGTTATCACTAAGACATTAAAGTTTTTGTCCGCCAAGGCTAAAGCCGCAATTAAACCAGCCGCTCCAGAGCCAATAATTAAAATATCACAATTTGGTTTTGGCATAATAATTTTTTTAAATATCCCGAAAAGAAATACCCTGAATTTGACTTTGTAATTGATTTTTGACTAGATCAATTTGTTGATTAATGTTTTCACTTAATAAATTTTGACCTCTCTCAGCCTGAAAAGACAAGCGATAAGAAATAGAAGTTTGACTGCCAGAATTATTGTTTTTGTATAAGCTCAATAAATGAAGATTTTGTATATATTTTAATTTTAATTTATTTATTACATTTTCTACTTTTTCATGCTGATAATCATTTTGTTCTGTCAAATCAATTGTAAAGTCTCGGTGAATAATTTGATTATCGTTTAAAGCTTTAATTTTGACTTTTTTTTCTTTTAATAAATTTTCGACAAATAATTCTGCTACAAAAGTGTTTTCGGGTATTTCTAATTCGGTCGCTAAGCTTGGATGTATTTTGCCAATAAAACCAATTTGTCTTTTGTTTAGCTCAATATAAGCACAAATACAAGGATGCAAATAATTATTTTCAGGTGTAATTTCGCTAAACTTTATTTGTCCTCGACCTTCACATAAAGCCTCAATTAAACCTTTTAAACTATAAAAATCAATTTGGCTATTTTCTTTATTTTGCCAATTTAAATCTTTGCCTTTTCCGCTTATAATCAAGCCTAATAAATCAATTTCAACTGCTCCATTTTCTTTTAAATTATTTAAATCTAATTTATCCGCTTTTTTATAAGCTTTTCCAATTTCAAAAAGCCGTATAAAGTTTTTTTGCCTTCGAGTATTGAGAGCCAGAGCCTTTAATAAATTAGGAATCAAAGATAATCTGAGAGCCGAATTTTCTTTTGAGAGCGGATTTTTCATTTCAATTTGTTTATTTTCAGCTTCCAAATTAGCTAAAAGCGGATTCACAAAAATTGATTTACCTTTTTCAGAGAAGCTAGTCGAAATATTTTCATAAAAACCAGCTTTCATAATTTCATTTTTTAAATTCTGCAAATTATTATACTCATCAAAACTCAAAAACTTTTCCGCTCCTGGTAAAGGAATTGGCTTAATTTTATTCAAACCTTCAATTCTGGCTAATTCTTCAATTAAATCAATCGGTCTGTTCACATCTTTCAGACGGTAAAAAGGCACTTTTACTTTTAAAATATTATTTTCTGAGTTTAAAACTATAAAACCTAATTTTTCTAATATTTCAATTGCTCGCTCTGGCAATATCTCAGAGCCAATATATTTTTTATAATCTTTTAAGTCTAGCTCTAAGTCGTCTTCTGTTGCATTGTGTTTTAATAAAGCTTGGTCTTGAGCTACCGAATAAGCTATGATTTCAGCATTAGCCAATTCTTTCATCAAATTAGCCGCTCTCATTAAGCCAATTGCATTTAAATTTGGGTGCAGTCCTCTTTCAAAACGCCGACTAGATTCGCTAATAACTCCATTACTGCGGCTATTTTGTCTAATTCGCCAATATTCAAAGCAAGCTGATTCTAAAATAATTTCGTTTGTATGATCATTAATCGCCGCATTTGCTCCGCCCATAACACCAGCTAAAGCCAAAGTTTTTTGATTGTCAGCAATAATTAAGTTTTGAGCATTTAAATTATAGTTTTGTCCGTCCAAGCCAGCAAATACTTCATTTTCATTAGCTAATTTGACTTGTAAGCCAGCCTCAAAATTAATTAGCTTGGCATCGTATCCGTGCATTGGTTGCCCTAATTCAAGCATTACAAAATTAATAATGTCAATAATATTGTTTTTACTTGAAATACCAGCTAATTTTAATTTTTCACTTAACCAGAGAGGGCTTTCTTTTATTTGTATATTTTTTAAATGCAAAAATTTTATATTATTACAAGCTTTTTCAGCCTTAATTTCAGACGGAAAAGTAATTAACTTGGAATTTAAAATTTCTTTTTCAAAGCTTTGCTCTAAATCAGCATAAAAGTCTTTTTGTAAATTTATATTTAAAGCGGCACTGGCTTCCCGAGCAATTCCTTGTAAACAAAGAGCATCTCCCCGATTAGAACGGGATTCAATATGCAAAACAGCTTTGGCTTTTAATTTTAATTTTTCAATCAAATCAAGCCCTAATTCAGTATTTTCAGGTAATATATAAATTCCTTCTGGATTAATACTTTCAATTCCTAGTTCTGGAGCAGAGCAGAGCATTCCAGCCGAATTTTCGCCTCTGATTTGTCCAGCTTTAATTTCAAGAGCTAAACCATTTGTACGATTAATAACTATGGCATTTGGCAAGGCAACTGGCACAATTTGACCAATTTCAATATTTTTAGCTCCACAAACAATTTGCTTTGCTGGCTCGCTTTCATTAATTAAAACTTTGGCAATTTGTAATTTGTCGGCATTTGGATGTTTATTAATTTCGATAATTTTGCCAGCGAGGACTGGGCCAGTAATTTTAGCTCCATTATATTCAACTTCTTCAACTTCAAAGCATTTTAGACTAATTTCTGAAGCTAAATCTTCGGGTAAGTTCTGATAATCAATGAATTCACAAAGCCAATCAAAAGGAATTTTCATAAATATAAATATAAAATTTTCTTA
>CANLFK010000102.1 GCA_947489925.1 Candidatus Caenarcanales bacterium | reverse complement strand
ACTTGGCGAAAGCGAAATTACTAAATTAACCAATAAAAATCCTTATAAAATCAAACAAGACTTAATAAAATTAAAAAATATAAAGTTAAATTATTTATTGCAAGTAATCACAAAATTAAATTTGATTGAAGACGGCTTAAAAACAGGTAAAGCCCAAGATCCGCTAATTTATTTTCAATTTCAAATTCTGAGTTTATATTTTAAATTTGCAAGTTCATTTAAGCATAGCTAAACTTAAAGCCATACAATTATTGCTACAAAAATTCAACTTTAAATGAAAAAAACATCTCTCTTACTTTTATCTTTTTTAATTAGCTCAACGACATTTTTATCGATACCCAGCTTTTCAGCGGAAGAAAAAGACATTTTATTAAAAGAAGAAACTGCTCTTGAAATTGTTTTAAATAAAAGTATTTCTTCTTCTAATAGTGCAATTGGACAACCCATTGAAGCCGAAATTGCTGAAGATATAATTATTGATGATCGAATTGTTATTGCCAAAGGAAGTGCTGTCAAAGGTTCAATTAGTGCTGTTGAAAGAGCTAAAAGAATTGGTAAAGGTGGCAATATCAGCTTGCAAATCTCTTCAGTCAGAGCAGTTGATGAGCAAAAAGTTTCTTTAAGGTCTGGTTTGGGACGAAATGGTTCAGATAAAACAGGTAAAACGGTTGCTATGACTGTTATATTTGGTTTACCCGGTCTTTTGGTTAAAGGGCGTGAAGCTGGAATTGTTAAAGGTACAAAAATTAAAGCTTTTGTTGATGATGATATTAAAATCAAATCTTCTTTAATACCTGAACCAAAGCCAGAAACAATAAATGAAGAAAATAAAACTAAAAATAAAAAATAATAATGTTATCAAGTAAAGAATTAGTTTTAGCGGCTTCTAAAGGTGAAAAGCATAATATTCCGCCAATTTGGTTTATGCGACAAGCTGGAAGATATTTGCCTGAATACCGAAATATACGCCAACAAGTAAAATTTTTAGAATTATGCCGAAACCCAGAATTAGCGGCAGAAGTGTCAGTTCAACCAATTGAGATTTTTGGTTTAGATGCCGCTATTATTTTTTCAGATATTTTATTACCTTTGGCAGATTTCAATTTAGAGCTTGAATTCCCAGACACTGGCGGTATTAAAATATCGGGTGATTTAGAAATTGATAATTTTGAAATTGGTGAAAATATTTCTGCCACTTGCCAAGCCATTAAAATCTTAAAAAATAAATTACAAAACAAAAATTTAGAAGTGGCGGTTTTAGGCTTTGCGGGAGCACCTTGGACTTTGGCTAATTATATACTGGAAGGCGGCACTCGTTCAGCTACTTTAAAAGGGGAATTTGGCGACAAAGCAAAAAAACAAGCTTGGTTAAAGCCGACTGAAACCAAAGCTTTAATGCACAAATTAAGCTTAATGACTATAAATTATTTAAAAGCTCAAATTGAAGCTGGAGTAGATGCCATACAATTATTTGATACTTGGGCGGGCGAATTAAGCGAAACAGACTTTATTGAATTTGTTTTACCTAGTCTTAAATTTATTTTTTCTGAATTGCCCGCTGATTTGCCAAAAATATTGTATATAAAAGGAATTAGCCCTTATATTCAGCACTTAGCAGATTGTGGAGCTTCTATTTTAAGTATTGATTGGAAAACCTCACTTACTCAAGCTAGTCTTCGCTTAGAGACTAATAAAAATAATAAAATTGTGGCTTTGCAAGGCAATTTAGATCCTTTGATTTTAACTTTGGATAATCCTGAAATAGTGAAAACACAAACTCAAAGAATTATTTGCGAAGGTAGAGAGCTTAAAAAATATGGTCATATTATGAATTTGGGGCATGGAGTTACTCCACAAGCTAAAGTTGAAAATGTAAAAGCCTTTATTCAAGCGACTAGAGAGTGTTAATTCAGACTGACTGAGATGATTTTAAATCTGAGAGAGTATTTGTCTTTTTTTTATTATTTTGAATTTATTATTAATAATTTAATCTTGTCAGTTTTACCAGTTTTAATTGAGACTTGAGACTTTTTTAAGTTCAAAAATTCGGCTACTAATTCAATTACTTTTTTATTTGCCCTACCTTCAATTGGTGCTTCTGTCGTTTCTACAATTAAGATATTCTCATTTTCTGCAAACAAAGAAGCCTGTTTCCAATAGACTTGATTAGCTTTTTTATTTGGTTTGACTAGCACTTTTTGAAACATAATTATAATTACTTTTTTAGTTTAAATTTCTTTTCAGTCAGCTTTTCAAGGTTTTATACACTAAATTTTATAATTAATTTTTTCATAATGTGATATTTTTTGTGAACTAATAAGTATTTAATAATATGCCTTTTCAAGATTTAAAAACATTTATCCAAGAACTTGAAAAAGCTGATGAATTGGTAAGAATTAAAACAGAAGTGTCAGCTGAGCTTGAAATTGCTGAAATAACTGACAGAGTGAGTAAGGAACAAAATTGTAAAAATAAAGCTTTATTGTTTGAAAATGTCAAAGGCTATGAAATGCCAGTTCTAATCAATTCTTTCGGTTCTGAAAAAAGAATGCAAATAGCTTTAGGTGTTAATTCATTAGACTCAATTGCTGATCGAATCAGTGAAATGCTTAATCTTAAAGTTCCAGACTCTTTATTTGGCAAATTATCTTTTTTACCTAAGCTTGCTCAAATTGCTAGTTTTCCGCCTCGTATGGTTTCAGCCGCTCCTTGCCAAGAAGTTGTGATTACAGATCCATCAGCTGAAATGTTAGATAAAATACCAATTCTCAAGTGCTGGCCCGCTGATGGAGGAGCTTTTATTACTTTACCTTTAGTTTTTACCAAAGATCCCAAGACTGGTATTCGCAATATTGGTATGTATCGCCTGCAAAAATACACTAATAATTCAACTGGTTTTCATGTTCATTGGCATCACGGAGCGGCTGAGCATTATCAAAAAGCCAAAAATAATAATTCAACAGATTCAGAAAATAATTCAGTTAATTCTATTAATGAGCCAGAAAGGCATGGCACAAAAATCGGAGCAAGGTTTGGAGGATTACGCAAAATACCAGTAGCCATTGCTATCGGAGCAGATCCAGCCTTAGTTTATGCAGCTACCGCCCCTTTGCCTCCTAATATTGATGAAACTATTTTTGCTGGTTTCTTGCGGAAAAAACCTGTAGAACTGGTGAAGTGCAAAACAGTTGATTTGGAAGTGCCCGCCAATGCAGAAATTATTTTGGAAGGTTTCGTTGATTTAGATGAATTAGCTTGGGAAGGGCCTTTTGGCGATCATACTGGTTTTTATTCTTTAGCTGGGGACTTTCCAGTTTTTAGGCTTACAGCCATGACTCATCGCAAAAATCCAATTTATATGACTACTATTGTTGGAAAGCCACCACAAGAGGATTATTATTTGGGAAAAGCGACAGAAAGGATATTTTTGCCCTTATTAAAAATTATTATGCCTGAAGTTTTAGACATCAATTTGCCGATGGCTGGCACTTTTCATAATTGCGTTATTGTTAAAATTCATAAAAAATATCCAGGGCAGGGCAAAAAAATTATTAATGGAGTTTGGGGTTCTGGGCAAATGTCTTTGAGTAAATTTGTGATTGTGCTTGATTCTGAGGTTAATATTCATGATTTAAATGAAGTAGCTTTTAAGGTTTTTTCAAATGTAGACCCAGTCAGAGACACTGTTTTTACTGAAGGACCACTTGATATTTTGGATCATGCTTCTTCGCTTATGGGAATTGGAGGCAAAATGGGCATTGATGCAACCAGAAAATGGAAAGGCGAAGGCTTTGAGAGAGATTGGCCAAATGAATTGATAATGACTAATAATATTAAAAAACTAGTTGATTCAAAATGGTCTGAATTTGGGCTTTAATTTTAAGTCTTGACTGGAAGCTTTTTTAGGGTGATTTTGCTAATATTTATTTTATTATTTTGTTTCTTTTTGAGTTATGACAAATTTATTACAAGCAATTAAAACAATTATTGATAATCCACTTGTTGAAGTTAAAGCTTATTATAATGCTAAAAATAGAATAAACTCAGTTGGAGAAGCTTTAGAAAACTACATAAAAGATGTTTTTGCAGATTCATTTAGTTTAATTGGCTTGGAAAGGTTAGAAAGATTTAATCAAGTTTTTTCTTATACGGGAAATCAAAATAATTCAAAGCTCTAAAAATACAGCATAAATTATGATAGTAGCAAATACAGATTATACAAGTTCATTATTGAAAATTGAACAGATAAGAATTTTAATTTTAGAACTTGAAGAAAGTGTTTACAATCAAATTCCACAAGGAATAACAGATGAATTTGATAATTCAAAATCAAGTTTTTTAAATAGCCTTGAAGAAATGGAAATTACTTTAATTGAATTTGGGAATAATGAAAATGAATAACGGTTTAAGATTTCAATTTTTTCCACGTTCTCGAGGAATTAATGCACAGATACAATCTGTTATTTCTTGTTTTGAAATAGAAATTGATAAAATAAAATCACCTGAAAATAATCTTTCAAGTAATCAAGTTTTAGAAGTAATTAGACCACACCTCGAAAAAATAAATTTTATAGTAGAAACAGGAAAATCAAAACTTCAAAAAATAAGTGTTCCTGTACTATTTGGCTTTGATAATGTTATTGATAAATCATTTAATGCAGATGCAGTAAGTGAAGATGGGAAAATAGTAATTGAGGTTGAAGCAGGTAGAGCTACCGAGAATAATCAATTTTTAAAAGATATTTTTCAAGCTTGTATGATGTTTGAGGTTGAATATTTAGTTATTGTAGTTAGAAATGAATATCGTGGACACAAAGATTTTGAAATAATTTATACCTTTTTAGAAACTCTTTATATTTCAAATCGTCTTCATTTACCATTAAAAGGAATAGTTTTAATTGGCTATTAACTCTGATTATGGTATTGCTCAAGATCGAAAGAGAGTATTTTTTATTGGTTATCGAAATGATTTAAATCTTCAATTTGAATTTCCAGTACCAATAACAATTAAAAATAAAGTTTGTTTACTTGAGGCTATTGGTGATTTAAAAGATGGCGTTTTGCCTGCAAAAAATAATTATACAAATGGTGAAAACTGTCTTATCCCAAATCATGAATATATGACTGGTGGGTTTTCTTCAATTTTCATGTCAAGAAATCGAGTTCGTAGTTGGGACGAAGTTTCATTTACTATTCAGGCTGGGGGGCGTCATGCACCGATACATCCACAAGCACCTAAAATGGAATTTGTTGAACAAAATGTTAGGATATTTGTACCAGAACAAGAACATTTATACCGCAGATTAAGTAAGAAGACATTAAAAGTGTGGTAAAAGATGAGAATGAGGCAAGTACTCAGTCAATGAAATATTAAATTCCATCGGCACAAAATACCATATTTCTTTTGTTTAGGTACTTAAGTGTCAGAGAATGTGCAAGAATTCAGACTTTTCCAGATGATTTTATCTTTTATTACACAAATATTTCGGCTGGATACAAAATGATTGGTAATGCCGTTCCAGTAAAACTTGGAAAGATTTTAGCGGCAAAAATTCTTAAAGATTTACTGGTATAAAGTATCGCTTTTTTTAATACTATTGCAAAGATTAATAATGTTTTTGATAATTCTCAACCAACTATTTTTGACTGGGGCGGTTTTGAGCATTGTTAAGCAATAATAGGCTTTTGTTGTTTTAGCTCTGTTGGTGGTGGTGATTGATATGGATTTTCTTGTTGTGGATTATCATTTTTAAAAGGTATAAATTCCTTCCATTCATTTAACAAATTTCCAATTACTTCAAGCAATTCATTACCATTTTTGGTTTTGCTTATTGAGTTTATAACTTCTTCGGGTATATTACGCAAACGCAATTCATTGTTAATCTTGCTAATAAATTGCCTCCAGTTTGCTGAATTAGGTCTACTCATTAAAGATAAGCTGGAATCCATTCCTTTTAAAGATAATTCAATGCCATGTAAAAAATCACCTGCATTTAGATAATTCACCTTCTTTTCTATTAATTGAGTAATTATTCCATTCAGAGCTTGACTTTCAGAAATATTAGAATATTAGAATATTGAATATTGTTAAATGCGACACTTGTTTGAGGAATAGAGGGAGGAGTTGTCATATTGTAATAAAAAATAACTTTATATATTTAAAAGTATGAAAGAAAAAAAATTATCTCTCAATTAAAGTCTTATTAATATTTATTATCAAAATTCTCATAATTCAAGGAACAACCTTTGAGAGCTAGATTTGAAGCACGACCAATCAATTCAAAATAATTATCTTCTTTTTTTATGGCTAAATCTCCAGTTAAAACAAAAGCCAAAGAATCTAAATTTGCCAAATCATAATGAGCAATCAAGCCAGTTTCACCAATTTGTACTTCTTGCTTTAAATTATTAATATTAAGTATTAGGTTTTTTGCCCAAGGCGGGGCTTTTTTGTAGCGATTTTTTTCATGCTCATTTTTTAAAATAAAACTGGAATCATAATATTGTGTATTTAATTCGCTCATGCCATATTGCCCAACCAAAGCGTAATTTGGCAAATTGAATTTTGCAGACAAAGCTTTATATAGCTCAGGTTTACTTATTTCTCGTGATTTTCCTTTAAAGCCGCCTGTTTCCATTAAAGCCGAATTGGCTGGAAATTTAAAGTTGGAAATATTAGAATCAAGCAAATTAACAAATGAAAAAGCTGTACCAGCCAGCAAAATAGGAATTTGATTAAGGCAAGCATTATTTAAAGCCTCATTTAAAGCCGAAATTTGTAATTGGTCATTTTGGATAAAATAAATATTTGAATTAAGTTTTAATTTTTTTCGAATAGTTTCAAACATATAAATCAAAGATGAATTTGGCTTTTCAACGGGGCTTTCGGTAAGTACAAAATATTTAATTATAGATTTTTCATTTAATTTAAAAGCTTCAAAAAAATTCTCAATCAATGAATTTTCATATAAAGTTAATTCGGCTTGGCTTAAATAATGCTGGCTTTTTTGGCTTTGAGTTGTGCCACTAGAAACAAAAGTTTTTGTAATTAAGTTTTCGGGTTGGCAAAATAATTTGTATTCTTTAAAACAATTAGTACTTAAAAGCGGTATTTGTGTCCAATTATTTATATTATTTGGGTTTTTGCCCTGAGCTTCACAAAGAGAACGATAAATTAAATTCTTTTCAAATTGATAATTAAATAGTCCCAGAGCCAATTCCTCAAATAATGTTTCTTTTTCTCTTTCAGCTAATTGACTATGATTACAAATTAAATTATTAATTTTTTCAAACATTTCAAACATTAAAAGGTCCTTCAATCTTTCCATCAATGAATTGGCGAATATATGGATTAGAATCGGTGTCTATATCTTTGATTAAACCTTGCCAAACAATGCGTCCTTCAAATAAACAAATGGCTTTGTCAGCTGTTCGCCTAATAGTTGTTTGCTGATGAGTTACAACCACACCAGTTGAATTTTCATAGCGGGAAAGCTTATTCATAAAATCTTCAATAATAGTCGAAGCAATTGGGTCTAAACCAGCGGTTGGTTCATCATAAAAAACAATTTCTGGGTCATTAATAATTGCTCTAGCAAAGCTAACTCTTTTTTGTTGTCCACCAGATAATTCGTCTGGCATTGAATTATAATGATCTTCTAAGCCAACTTTTTCAAGTTTATCTTTTACTAATTTTTTTTGATGAGCTTCATTTAAATCCGAATCATGCAAAGCAAAAGCAATATTTTCTGCCACCGAATAAGAATTAAGTAAAGCTGAATATTGAAAAGCCATACCAATTCTTTCCGATTTTAAAGAAATATCACCTTCAAAGTCTTCTTCTAAACCTGAAAGAATCTTGAGCAAAGTGGTTTTTCCGCAACCAGAAGGTCCAATAATGGCAATGGTTTCACCTTTGTAAACGGTAAAACTAATTGAGTCTAATACTTTTTTGTCACCATATGACTTTGATAAGTTTTTTACTTCAATTGAAATTTCTTTAGAAGAATTAATTGACATAAATATAAATTGTAGAGAATCGGGCCGACTGGATTTGAACCAGCGACCTCTCCCACCCCAAGGGAGTGCGCTAC
>CANLFK010000101.1 GCA_947489925.1 Candidatus Caenarcanales bacterium | reverse complement strand
CCACCGAAGCACAAGATTTAAAAAATAGAATTAATACTCTGCTTGCGCAAGATATTCAAAAAAATAAAATGATGCACGAACAATACAGCTATTTAGATGGCAGGCCTGGTTGGGCAAAAAGCTTTATAAGTTGGAATTCTTGTATGTTTATTTTAAATTCTGATATTAAAAAATAATAAAATTAAAACTATGAAAACCTTTTTACAAGAGGTTTAATATATAATATTTTCTTTTTATACCTTTGACAATAATGCTCAACAAGCTTAGAATGAGAGAGCAATAAATTATTTTTTCACAAGATAAGCTACGCTGATGTTTAAATTGTTTTCTATCTCTGTTTCTTTTTTAATAGGTTATTTAATTGGTTCAATTCCTTTTGATTATATTATTGGCAAGCTAAATGGCATAGGCCTAACCAAAGAAGGTAGTGGAAGCACTGGAAAAACTAATGCTTTGCGTTTAATTGGTAAAAAAGCGGCTTTTATGGTTTTACTCGGTGATTTTTTAAAAGGTTTAATTGCACCTATTTTGGGAATAGATTTCCTCTTGATAGCAGTTTTTGTCTTGTCTCCATTTCAAGCATTGATAAAGATGGAAATGCTTAACTTTTTAGAAGGTATATTTTTTGTGATTCGGTATGCACCTCTTGGCTGGGTATTGTGGTTTATTCAGTGTAATGGTGGCTCTTGGCAATGCGGGAAATTCCAATATTGTACGATTATTGCCGCTTCCTTAGGTGCTTTAATTGGGCATGTTAAATCGTGCGGGATTAGTTTTAAAGGCGGTAAAGCGGTTGCCACTGTTGTTGGTACTTTATTTGCCCTTGACTGGAGGGTCGGTTTAATTACTGCTATTTTATGGGCATTAATTGTTTTTATTAGCAAATATTCCTCTTGGGGCGGTTTAATTGCTTTATCTTTCAGTCCTATAATTATGTTTATTTTTAAATTTTATTTTTCAAATGTCCGTTTATTTCAAGTTATTTTATATACTCTCTACTGCGCTTTATGCGCCATTTATATTATTTATAAACATAAAACAGTTTCACGACCAGTAATAGAGAATACATCTTCTATAACCATCAAGAGTTGTTTTTAGATTAGCAATCATTTTTTTGAGAGCTTGTCTAGCAGAACCTTTGATGATTGGAAGATTATCTCCATCAAAACCATATTTGCTTAAAAGTTCACGAGTATCTAATTCAAGCAATTCAAGAACCTATTTGGGTTTTGCCTAATTTATTTGCAATTGAAATTTTACAAAAATACCATTACACCAGCGAAGCACAAGATTTAAAAAATAGAATTAATACTCTGCTTGCGCAAGATATTCAAAAAAATAAAATGATGCACGAACAATACAGCTATTTAGATGGCAGGCCTGGTTGGGCAAAAAGCTTTATGAGTTGGAATTCTTGTATGTTTATTTTAAATTTACAAAAATGAATTTAAGCTTCCAAAAATGAAATAAATTACAATCCAAATTATTCTTCAATGCCATATGCTTTAAGCCTAGTTTTAATTTCTTCAGCTGAATAAGAAGTGCCATTAATAATATTATAAGCCGATTCTTCGACCTGCTGGGATAATTCGGCTATTGGTAATTTTAGTTTGTCGGCTGAAGCTTTCAGGGCTGATTTATATTGAGATTCAAGTTCATCTTTAATATTGACTGGAACTATATCAAAAATGCCGACAATATCGTCCCACAGCAAATCAGCTTTAAACTTTGCTAAGATTTGTATTATTTGAGTTTTCGGATCTTCCATAGAAAAACAAAATTAAATTTCTTTAAACAAATTTGCCATTTCAATGGCGGCTAAAGCGGCTTCTGAACCTTTATTTCCTTGTTTGCTACCAGCTCTTTCAAAAGCTTGCTCTAAGCTATCGGTTGTTAAAATACCCAAAGAAATCGGAATATTTGTTTCCATGCTCGCACAAGCAATACCTTTAATCGCTTCGGAAGAAATTAAATCAAAGTGTAAAGTCTGACCTCTGATAACTGTTCCAATTGCAATTACGGCATTATATTTTTGGCTAAGAGCTACTTTTTTGCACGCCAGCGGAATTTCAAATGAACCTGGCACATAAATAATCTCAATATTTTCAGAGCTTCCACCATGGCGAATAATAGTATCAATAGCACCTTCAAGCAATTTACTATTAATTAAATCATGCCAACGGCTAATTACAATGGCAAATTTGAGCCCAGCTGACAGTAAATTAGCACTAAAAACTTTAGATTGATTCATGGTTAATTTTAATAATTTATTTAGAACGGTAAGTTATGCGACCTCGATTAAGATCATAGGGTGTTAGCTCGACAGTTACGGTATCTCCTGGCAGAATTTTAATGAAATTTTTACGAATTTTGCCAGAAATATGAGCCAAAACTGAATGACCATTTTCTAATTCAACGATAAACATACCATTGGGCTTGGCTTCTTTAACTTTGCCATCAAACGATAAAGTTCCCTCTTTATTTTTGGGATTAGACATTATGCTCCTATCAAGAAAGAATTTATTATAAAAAGTTTAATACAGAATTTATTTAAATATCAGAATTTATTTTACCTTAATTTAAATATTACCGTAAAACCTAATTATAATTTCTTTTTTGGAGGTTCGGGCATTGGTAATTTTTTGTATAAAGCACTATCTAGCCAACCAAAAGTGCGAGAAGCATAACTATTTAATTCATTGGATTCGCCAGCTTCGCCTTTCATTGTAAATTTAAAAACTCTTGGTCTTGGATCAAATACGGCATTTAAAACTGGAAATTGTCCTAAAACATTAACGACATTGAATTGTGAAAAAACATTTAAAGTTTCCGCTCTTCTACCAGCTCGGTCAAGCCTAATGGGAATGCGCGGAATACTGCCAATGAAATTAAAGTTTAGCTTATTATCTTTTCTATTCCAAAATCCGCTGGTATTTAAATTTAATTCATTTTCCCCTTTATACAAAGCCGCTGGAATAATAATTAAATCTTGGTCAATTAGCCAATTACCTTTTAAGCTTTTATAATAACCGTTTTCAGTGGGTGCTAAAACTTCTAAAACCGAATTTAAATTCAAAGCCAAAGGCCCACCAAAGACAAAGTTTGCCAAATTCAACTTTTTTTGTAAGCTTAAAACATGTGAAGTCCGTCCATTCCGTAAATCAAATGAACCAGAGCCGAAAATAGGCTTTTTATTTGCAATTAAGCTCTGTAAATGCCCGTCAATAGCAAAGGTGAAATCACCAATTCCGCTAAAGCCTCTTTGATCGGTTAATCCTTTGGCAATTTTTCCAATATCCAAACCCTTTGCCGTGCCAGTAAAATTACCTTCATTACTAATTAAATTTAATTTACCTTTCAAATTAATCTTGCCTGAAGCGGCTGAAAAGTCTAAGGCATTAAATTTCAAATCATTATTTTTCAGTTTAAAAGAAGCATTCAAATTATCAAAAGGCAAATTCATTAAGCGACCTTTTCCAATGATTAAAGTGGCAAAACCTTCTCCCTCTTTAGCTTCAAAATAGCTTTCTAATTCAGATAATTCAGCTTTTCCTAGCGAAATAGTTTGTGAATTATTGGTTTTAACTGAAATCTTAGAATTATTCCAAAAAGTTTTGCGGTCAAAAAGATTAACTTTATCCGCTTCCAGCCAGAAACTTATATAACCACTAATATCTTTAGAAATTTGGCTTAAATTAATTGAAGGTTCACTAAATACTTTTACTTTGAAATTTTGCAAAAAGCCCTCACCCCGAGAGGCAATATTAATGCCGGGTAATAAAAACTCAGAATCATTAATTTTAAAAAACGATTTATTTATATCCTTAAAGTTCGGCTTGAATAAAGCATTTAAGTAAATATAATTATTTTTTTCTAAACCTTCAAAATCAATTAAAAAGCTTTTTTCAAGTGGCTCAAATTCGACTTTAGATTTAAACGGTAATTCTGAAATATCAAAGTTTGTATTTTTTACTTTTAAATTAGGTTTGAAAATTCCGTCCAAATCTAAATTCAAAGCCAGCAAATTGAATTTTTGATCAAGCTGAAAAAAACCATTCAGGCAAGTATTTCCGTATTTGTCATTTTCTAAGCAAATTTGATCAACTTTATAGTTTTTTTGCTTTAAATCATAATTAATCAAGCCATTGAGATTTTTAATCATTAAATTTTGCTTGCTTTTAAAATTAATATTTTCTAAGTTGAAATTGGCATTTTTTAATTCTTGATTTTGTACTTTCAGGTCTACATTTAAAAACCCGACTTCTTCTTTAATAGGCAAAGCCAAAAAACTAGTCACCGACTTAAATTCAATAATTCCTTTTGCCATTAAATCAATTAATTTTTTTTGAATTAAATTTATTTTTAAATCTAAATTGATTTTTTCATTTTTATTTTTGGTCAATAAAATATCGTTTAAATTTAAGTTTTTTTCATTAAAATTAATATTTCCACTTTCAATATTGATTTTTCCAATATTATTTTTAGGCATTATAAATTCGCCAGATTCAATTTGAGTTTGCCCGCTGAAAGAGTTAATTATTTTATTTTTAATTGGTATTTTAGAATTTAAATTTTTAATTTTTAGTTTAATATTTTGTTTCAATAATTTATTAAGAATTTCATCTAAAATTAATTGTTTTGCCAAAACCTGAATTTCTCCATTCGAAGAAGAAAGCTCTAAATTTACATTTCCATTCACCAAATTATTTTTATTCATTAATTCAGCTTGAAAATTACCTTTTAAATTATTAAAATTTTCCATTATAAAAAACTCAGCTTGACCATTATTTACACCAATTTTTTGATATTCAGCTTTTAAATTTTTAATTTCTAATTTATTCTGAAAAACTTTATTTTTAGCTTTATAAAAAATATTGGCTTTAGCTGAACCACCAAGAATATTTAATTGATTTTTAGTTTTAGCTTGCAAATAATTATTGAGCTTTGAGAGCGGAAAATCAACCATAAATAAATTCGCCAATAAAATCTGTTTTTTTAAATTAAAGCGAATTTGCCCACGAATTAAACCCAAATAAATATCAGTTGGAGCAAGTCTAATTTGTAAATTATCAGTCCAAAGAGAGATTTCAGCTTTTGGTAAACTTTGCTTTTTGAAAGAGGGCAGCCAAATTTTTCCTTGCAAGTTACCTTTTAAGTCTGGCAATTTATAGGGTAATTTCAAAATTTGTAAATAATCTTTTAATTCAGCAATTTCAAAGTTTTGTATTTTAAATTCAGTGGTTTTTGGAATTTGGGTAATTTGTAATTTTTGATCTAGCTTTAAATCAAGGTTTTCAATTTGATTAATTTCATTCCAATTATTATTTGTAGTTGCATTTCCAGTTAAATTAAGCTTTTTAAAAGGCAAATTCTTGAAAATAAAATTTAAATTATTGGTTTTAAATATAATTGGTTTTCGCTTAAAAGCTTCATTAGAAATCTCAACTTGACCATTCAAAGAAAATTTTGGAAAAGCAAATTGATTCAATTTAACCAAAAAATCTGATGAATCTCCAATTAAACCTGAAATTACAATATCCTTTTTTTGGCTCTCAGCTTCAACTTTCCAGTGCTGACCAATAAAATTTTGACGATTTAATTTTATTTCTTGAATCTGGATTTTATTTAAAATATTGCCATTTGTATAAACAAATGAATTGACCATATAAGGAATTCTAGGAAAATATTGTTTATTTCTTTTGGCAAGCTTTCTGACTCCCCAATCAAAAATTTCAACAGCACCACTAAATAAATGATTATTAATTCTGGCCGCATACAAAGCTTTATCCCGAGTTTCACAGTCAAAGGCACAAATACTACTATATTTACTGGGCTTTCCGCACCATTTAACAACTTTGCATTCCAAGCGACTTCCTAATAAGTTTTCAGCTTTAGCACCAATTAATCCCCACCAAAAATCCGCCTTGGAAAAATATAATTTACCAAGAATAAATAAGCTCAGACCAAAAAACAGCCCAAATAAAAACCAAAACTTATGACGAATAAAAAAAATCAAAACAAAAAATTAAAATCATAAAACCAAGTTGTAGTTTATTTTAATTCACAAAACAGTATAAAGCTCCAGTCTAGTGAAAAAAGCAAAATTAAAGTTTGAAGATTAATTTTGAGAATAAACAAAGCCTAGAAAACTATATTAAATAGTTAATTTATGCCTGCCTCTAGCTCTGCGTCTGGCAATTACTCTGCGTCCAGTCGGAGTGGACATTCTTTCTCTGAAGCCACTTACTCTTTTCTTTTTTCTTTTTGTTCCACCAAGTGTTCTTTTCATTTTTCTTTCCTCTTTTTTTACTATTAACTATAATCTGCGAGAACTAAACTCAATAATCTTAGAGATTTCGACTTGAGCTGGTATTTCTGCCGCTGTTGGTATTCGGGTAAAACAGCCACTTAAAGTATTTTCATCAAATTCTACATATTCAACCCGATTTGGATTTTGCAGGGCTTGTTCAATGAAGGCTGGCATTTTATTTTTCAACTTTTTGGAAAGCTTAATTTTTTGCCCATACTTTACTTTATAACCAGGTTTATCCACTTTTGTAAAAGTAATTTCTTCTTTTTCGGAAGATTCTTCTTTTTTATTTTTCTCTTCTTTTTTCTTTCCTTCTTTCTTATTTTTCTCTTCTTCCAAAGGAGGATTTTCGAGCTTGTTCTGAGCTTTTAGCTTTTCAACTAAAATATGCCCATGCACAACCATTTGCCTAGCTGAAATTAAAGTTGGAGCTAAACCTAGACGATAAACCAAATTATCTAATCTAAATTCTAATGACTGCAATAAAGCCTCACCAGTATCTAATGCTTTGACAGCTTCTCTAAAATAATTTCTGAATTGTTTTTCGGAAATATTATAACAAGCTCTCAATTTATTTTTATTGAAAAGCCCTTTTCCAAATTCTGATAATTTTCCGTCTTTTTTCTTTCCGCCAGGCTTAGAAGCACGCTTGACATTAGCTGGAAGACCATTAATAGGCCCAAATTTGCGGACAAGTTTTGTAGTTTTTTTGTATATGTAACGAGCCATAAATTTTTAATTCTTAATCTAAAAGCAAAATTATGTATAAGATTATATAGATTACTGTTTTTTCTCGATCCTGTCAATTATATTGATTTATCTCTAATGGCTTCTGGCAAAACGCATGATTTAATTACTTGGTATTGTTTTATTCCTTGCTTGGCATGGGGCTGGGAAGCCAATCAGAACTTTTTTATGGGCTTAATTTTATCAAGTGGTTTTTTATTTGCTGGTTTAATGTTTGGTCCAGACTTAGACACAAAAAGCTTACAATATTATCGTTGGGGTTTTTTGCGTTTTTTTTGGATTCCTTATCAGAAAGCGGGTGGACATCGTTCATTTGTAAGCCAAAGCCATGATGCTTTATGGGGACCTTTTATTCGTTTTATTTATTTGGGATTGCCAATTTGTTTTTTATTTATTGTTTTTCTGCTGTTTAAACAACAAAATTTTAATTTTTCAGAAGTTTTGGATAAATTTATTGACTTTTCATTTAATTATCAAAAATTAATAGTTTTGTTTTTTTTAGGTACTTGGCTGGGCAGTTTATCTCATCATTTAGCTGATTGGTTTTGTGCTTTCAAAAACTTAAAACAAAGCCGTTCTTAACAAATTGAATAAATTGTGTAAGTCATATTGTATTGAGATAATCTCTAAGTTAAGCCCAAACTCCACTTAATTTCATTTTTTGTCCATAAAATACCATCTAGCAAGTAATGATGAAAGGTTAGGCTCAAAGAAAAAGCTAAGGCTAAACCATTAATTTCTAAATTGCTCAAATTAAATTTAAGAATTGGCAATAAACAACTAAAAATAAATAAAATTCCTAAATAAATAAACCAATTTTCTTTGGCAAATAAGTTATACCAAAAAGGATTTTTTATTAATTGATTAAGAGCCTTGTGTTTTTGATGATTTTTGACAAAGGTTATATATTGTGTGCAATGCCAAAAAGAAGCTCCAATAATACCAATATCAGTTGGCAATAAACCAAAAAGCCAAATAAAAACAATACTTTGTAATATTAAATGAATAAGAAAATTACTTTGTATTATTTTTTGATTTGTATGCAAATAAACTTGG
>CANLFK010000100.1 GCA_947489925.1 Candidatus Caenarcanales bacterium | reverse complement strand
ATTATTGATTATGGATTTGAGTTCCAGAAAGAAAAAGAAAAATATTTATTAGTAAGTGATCATATTAATTTAAGCGGGCAAAATCCTTTAATGGGAACAAATGATAATGCTCTGGGTGAAAGATTTTTTCCACTTAATAATTTATATATTACTAATCAAAGTAGCCAGCCAATAGAAGAAATAGCAAAGGGCATTTTAATTGGTTTTCAATTAGGTTTTAAACCAAATACTAGTCAAAAAGATTTTTTTGTTAATTTATTACCTGAAACAAAGGCTTATGCTTATAATTTAATTTTTGCCTCTCTTATGGCAGCTCATCAGAAGATTAAGGTTTGTGGCTTAATAAAATTTATATCTTGATTTTAAGATTTTTTACTTTTAGCTTTTAGAATATTCAAACCCATAAAAATCCCACTAAAAGATAAATAACATAAAGCTAAACCAGTTAATGCATTATAAGGTTTTTTAAAGTTTCCATATATTTTGCCTTTATGAATATTTTCAATTAGCTTAACTTTACTTTCACCAAAAGCTGTTTCAAGTGGCTTTTCAAATGCTAGCAAACAGGCAGTTAATCCCTGAATTAATAAAAAAACCCCAAAAACTAAACCCAAAAAACCATGTGAATTTCTTAAAATTTTATTCATACATTTCACGCTCAATTAAAAGTTGTTTAGATTCAATTTTATCCTACAATAACAATTAAAAACTATTTCTTCTAGTGAATTAATTAACTCTCTTAAAAGAAAAATTAGCAATTTAAAAGGTTTTTGCTTTATGCTAATAACAATTTTGCATAATACAATTAAATTTATAAACTTAAAATGAATTTTCATCGTAACGACTCACATTCTTCTTATTCAGGTGGTTATCGTGGTGATAATCCTCGTAGCAATAATGGTGGTGGTTTTAATAGAGACCGAGACTTTAGAAGCCCTAATAGAGACAATAATTATCGAGATCACAGAGATCAAAGAACAGAGCGAGTAGAACGAAATGATTATTCTGGGCAAAATAATGGACGATATGGCGGGAATAATTACGCTGACCGAAACAATAATGCCAATCAAAATTCTTATAATAATCATGGCAGTAAAAATAATAATTTAAGTTTAAATTCAAAACCTTCATTACAAAAACCACCTGAATTATTAAAGGGTCAATTGCGTTTATTACCAATTGGTGGACAATGTGAATCTGGAAGGAATGCTTGGTATTTTGAGCAAGATTCTGAAATTATTTTGATTGATGCTGGTTTAGGTTTTATGCCACATGGTTTTAAAGGCGGAGCAGACTGTACTTTGCCTAATTTAACTTATTTGGAAGAAAATAAAGATCGCATAAAAGCTTTACTAATCAGTAATTCGCATGAAGAGTATTCGGGTAATTTAATTAATTTTATACAGGTTTTAGACTTAAAAGAAGTTTATTTACCAGAGATTTTAGCCAAAGTTTATAAGCAAGAATTAGCTCTCTTTCCAGAATTGAAAGTTAATATACTTCAGCCAAATAAAACTTATAAAATTGGAAATAGTTTTGAAATTAATCCATTTACAATTACCTTTATTGGTGCAGATTCATTTTCATTTTTGATTACCACTTCGAATCATCGCACTTTTTATACTGGTCCTTTTAAAATAGATCATATGCCTTCAATACGCAAAGGTCAAACAGATATACAAAATATAGCAAATTTGGTAACTGAAAAAGGCGTTGATATTTTAATTTCAAACTCTACTAATGTTGAGAGTATGGGTTATACTGGCTCTGAAGCTTCAGTTAATAAAAAACTACTTGAAGTATTTGAATCTGCACCCGGTAGAGTTATTACCTTATTAAATGCTTGTGCAACACATAGATTAGCTTCTTTAATACAAAGTGCCATAAAAGCAAAACGGAAAATTTGTTTATTAAATGAAACTTTACAAAATTGGTATAAAGCAGCTGTTGAATGCAAGTATTTTGACTTCCCCAAAGAGCTTTTTATTACGGTAAAAGATTTAAATAAAACTACTAATAAAGATATTTTAATTTTAATTGGTACTGAAGAAAATAGTTTATTAAAACCATTTATTGATTTATCTTATAAAAAACATCCAGATATTTCCTTGATTGAAGGAGACAGTATTATACTTTCTGGTAATCCACCTTTGGGTACTTCTCGTTTAATTGCTAATGCAGTTGATCAATTATTTTTACAAGGAGTTCATGTTATTGGCGGAAGGGAGGCTGGAGTTCATGTACAAAGTTATGCCGCCCAGGAAGAATTGAAATTTATGTATAATTTAACTCGTCCTAAATATTGTGTGCCCGCTCACGGAGAGTCTAGGCAATTGGTTTTACATTCAGAGCTTTTGGCACATTGTGGAGTAGAGACAAAGAATATTATTATTGTTGATAATGGCAGTATTGTTGATTTTGATTCTGTGCAAAACAAAGTGGAAATTACCGGTAAAGTTGCTTCTCAAGCTGTATTTTTTAATAGAGTGAAAGATAGTAGTTTAAATACTCAATCTATTGAAGAAAGGCGTAGTTTAAGCGAAGATGGAGTTATGACTATTGTTTTAGTAATTAATAGCTTAGATAAAAAATTAATAGCTGGACCTTTTATTAATATGTTCGGTAATTCTTTTAATACTGATACAGATTGGCCAAGAGTAAAGGATTTAATTTTGAGTGATGTAAAACAAATGGTAATTAAATCTTTATCTCAAGGACAAACAGACTTTGTGGTTTTGCGTCGTTTTGCACACGATATTATTAGCAGACGAATTCGGGAAAAATATGGAATGTCTATGCCAGTTTTATCAATTGTTATACAGGAAGTTCAAGTAGCAATCTCAGCTTAATTTTAGGACTTAAATAAAATTTTGCAAAAAAGTAATTTTATATAATCAAATTTAAATTCTGGGTATAAATTATTATTGCAAAATTTTATGAATTTACTAGATTTTAATTTCCTGCCTTTAGAACAAACTCCCTTTGGACTTGATGCATTAGGCAAGCCAATTGATGAGGTGAATGGTTTATGGATTTCTTCAGTTATTAAATTATTAAAAGACAAAGGACTTATAGCTGATCCGAGAACAGGGAAAACAATATCAGCGGTTGAAGCTTTAATTAGTCAATTACAGAATATTTTATCACCCGCTTTTGGAGCAGTAATTGATCAAGATTTTTTATTAAATCCAAATTATTCTTATTCGGCTGAGTTTGGCTTTGCAATTGGTTCTTTATCTGTCTTATTAGGCGGGGAAATTGATTATATTAAACAGGCTACCGCTAAGCTAAAGTTGGATTCACCAGCGGAAATATTACCAATTGATTTACTTGATACTTTGGGTGGCTTGGTGATTAAGCCTGGTTTATTGGGTGGTCGAATTTTATTTAAAAGCTTGGCGGAAAATGGCACTGAATTAGACATTATTTATCCAGCTAATGTCAAAAAAATTCCTAATTGGAAAGATATTGCATATGCTCAGCAAGAAATACATTTAGTGAATTGTTTAAACACTTTTTGGGGAGTTAAAAACATTAAAATAAAACCCTTGGGGCGTTATGAAGCGGATTCAAATGGTGAATATGGTTTTGAATATTTAATTAATTGGTCTGGTGGTGAAAGATGCCCGGGGCAAAGTTTTTTTGCGGGTAAAAGTCCAGCATATGATTATTTACGCAAAAAATTTAGGGTTTGGTGTGATTATACAACTCAGTCGCAGGTAGAAGATAAAAGGCAAATACAAGGCATTTTAAAAGAAGCCATGACTATAAAAACAAAAGCCATTGATGAGTTTAATAGTATTAAAAGTGTTTTGCATGAGCAGAGAGAGACAATTAATATGCTCAAAATGACAAATCAAGAGCTAGAAGGCATTGTTAAGTTTATGAGTACTGAAGAAGAAGCCTTAAAGCATGAAAGTTCTAGCTGGAAAGCTGGCAAAGTCGCTAGCGATCAATTAAAGAAACAAGCTGAAGAAATGACTCAGATGAAATCTCGCTTGACAAGTATGATTAGCCATGAATTAAGAACACCGCTAAGTAGTTTATTGGGTTTTACAGAATTATTATTAACTGGAGACTTTGAACCAGAGCAGATTAAAGAATTTTTAAATACTATTTATTCTGAATCAAATCGCATGAAAGATCTTTTAGATGAGTTTTTAGATATGCAAAGATTAGAGTCTGGTCGGGTTGAGCTGAAAATACAAGCCATTGACTTTAATGAAGTTTTAAAATATATAACTATGACTTTTAAAGGTTATGCTTCGGGAGTTAATATTATCGTGAATGCACCCCCTAATTTACCATTTGTAAGCGGAGATAAAAGCAAAGTCGAACAAATAATGAAAAACTTTGTTTCAAATGCCATAAAATATTCACCCAGTGGCGGAGATGTCAAAATATTTGTAACTTTTGATAATAATGAAACAACTATTTGTATTGCAGACCAAGGTTTAGGAATACCAGAAGAAAGCCTGCCGAAATTGTTTCAGGAATTTTACCGAGTAGAGCGGGAAACGCATATTAATATCAAAGGAACTGGTTTAGGATTGTCAATTACCAAGCAATTAATTGAAGCTCATGGTGGTAAAATTTGGGTCGAAAGTAAGCTAGGAGCTGGTAGCAAATTCTTTTTTACTTTACCTACTTGGCAGAATAAATAAATCTTTTAGTTTAGTCTTTAGATTTGGCAGGTTTGTCAAAATTATCATAATCTACGGCAAAGGTCGATGCTAAAACTAAAGCTCTCGAATCTTGCTCCGTGACTGAATCATCAATTTCAAAACTAAAATTATCTGCATCACTAATTAATTCTTTTAAACCGCTCAATTTTTTGCCAATTAAACCGATTTTTTTGCCTTCATGATTTTGTATATTAAAAGTCCAAGGTCTCCAAAAAGGCCCTTCTAGCTTGGCGATAAAATTGTTTTGTGCATCAAAAAGTTTATAAACTGTATGAAAAATAGCAAAGTTTCTTTTGATTTTGCCAATTAATTCACCACTTGCAAAAAGCTCATATGAAGGAAAAAAGAAAAAGAAATTCCGTTTTAAGAGAAAATGTTCATTTTTATTTTCATCAATTAAATGAATCTCACAAGGCCTTTGTTTAGGCAAAAACCATTTCCACAAAAAACCACAAGTTTCATAGGCAAGCAAAAATCTTTGCCCATTTGGATAATTAATTTCATAACGATTAGCACATTCAATATCAAATACCATTTCCAATAATTCTACTTTTTGGCTGATTTTTAATTGATTTGGAATTTGCATTATTATTTGAAAGACTGAGATGAATTTATTTTAATTATTCCCTAAATATAACAAGAAATATAATAATTTAAACATTCAAGAGGGGCAAAATTAAGAACTCAAATTCTCTAAATGCCGAACAAAACCTAATACTCCGTAACCAGCTGGATTATTTTTTGGTGTAAAGCAAGTGTCTTTTTTCTCGGGCCAACAAGTACCAGCAATGTCCAAATGCACCCAAGGAGTTTTTCCGACAAATTGTTTAACAAATAAAGCTCCATTTTGTGAACCAGCTTGTCCACCAGAACCAGCATTTAACATATCCGCAATTGTACCTTTGGTAACTGATGATTCATAATCTTCGTATAAAGGTAATTCCCAAACCTTTTCACCAGCTAAATTAAAGGCTTTTTTCACTTCTTCGGCTAATTCAGGATTATTACTCATTAAGCCAGCCGCCGTTTCCCCCAATGAAACCACAATTGCACCAGTCAAAGTTGCAATATCAATGATTTGGTCTGGCTTTTGTTCGCAAGCATAAAAAACTGAATCCGCTAAAGTAACTCGACCTTCGGCATCAGTATTATTAATTTCCATGGTTTTCCCGCTCATAGAGGTTAAAATATCACCCGGTCTATAAGCGTCTCCGCTAGGCATATTTTCACAAGCGGCAATGACAGCGGTAATTTCAAGTTGTGGTTCGATTTTACTAATAATACTCATTAAGCCAATTACACTAGCCGCTCCAGCCATATCATATTTCATTTTTTCCATAGCCTTAGCTGGCTTCAAAGAAAGTCCACCCGAATCAAAAGTAATACCTTTTCCGACAATAGCTATATGTTTTTTGGCTTTGCCTGAAATTGGCTTATAATGAAAATGAATTAGCTTGGGTTCTTCCACTGAGCCACGAGCCACTGCTAAAAAAGCACCCATTCCCAGCTTTTCACATTCAGCTTTACCCAAAACTTTTAGAGTTAAACCTTTTTGGTCTTTAGCAATTCTTTTAGCGGTTTCAGCCAAATAAGTTGGGGTTGCAATATTAGGTGGTTCAATAATTAATTCTCTGGCTAATAAAACTCCTTCGGTGCTAGCAATGGCAATTTCAACTTGTTTTTTCAGCTCTGCCTCATTTAATTCAGCCCCAACAAATAAATTAATCTTTTGAATACCAGTAAATTTATCGTTTTGGTCGGTTTCAGAATCTTTATTTTTATCTTTAGTTGTTAAATATTTTTCAAATTTATAATTAGCCAATAAACTGACTTCTGCTATGGAACGAGCAATTTGCGGAGCATTTAAATTAACTGTCTCTTTAGAGGCTGAATCTAAACCAAAAAGAGAAATATTAACTGTTTCAGCTTTTAAAGAATCAGCTTTGCGGATAGCACTAGCAGTAATTTTGCGGATTTGGTCTAAATCTTTGAGTTCTTGTTGTTTGCCCAAACCAATTAATAAAACTTTTTTAAAATTAGCTTTTCCTAAGCTCGATAAAACTAAAGAAGTGCTAATTTTTGCTTCAAACTTTTCTTCTTCAATATAAACGGTTAAATTTCCATTTAATTTTTCATCAATAGCTTTGACTAATGGCGACAATTCAAGTTTTTTGTTTTCATAAATTCCAACTATGAGTAAATCAGCTTTTTCCTCGATTATATTTTTTGTGATTACTGAAAATTTAGTTGTATTTTTATTCATAGGTTGAAACTTTTGCAGAGATTTTATTGTTTTTTAAAATATAACTTGTTTCTTATTAGTTATGTTAGCTTCTCTTATATAATCTTCAATAGTTTTAAAAGTTTCATCAGGATTTGTGGGTTGAATAATTGGAAAGTTTAATTGCGGGAAAATAGGCCCATAGTTTTCGGGCAAAGTAGATAAATAAATGCAAACTGAGGGTTTTTTTAGCAAATTAGCCAAATGCAAAGGTCCAGTATCATTACCAATATATCCTTTGGAATGAATCATTAATTGAGCTAATTGAACAGTTGTAAGCTTATTTCTTTGGTCAATTATATACTTAGCTGAGCTTGGAATTAAAGGCAGTTTTTCAAGACCAATAAAAACACTTATCAAGCCATGCTTTTCATAAATATATTCTGCTATTTTAAAATAATTCTCTTCATTCCAGCGTCTTTTAGCCTCATGTTTTCTTCCATATGCCGCTTCCATCGAGAAAACAATATAATTATTTTTGATTAAATTTGGCTCCCAACCATTAAAACCTTCAGCTGGTAAAGCGAAAGAATTAGTATCAAAGTCAAAAACTTTTTTTATTTGTTCAGTTGTATAACCCAAATCAAGCATACAACCAAAATACCGAATGGACGCCAAACTTAGTTTTTTTTCTTCTTTTAAAAATCTTATTAGTTCTGGATCAAGCAATTCAGCGGTTTTGTCCAGATCTAAATATTTTAAATCTTTGGTATAAAACTGGCTTACCCATCTACTTTTAACCTTTTCTCCATAAATTTGCTTGGCTTTAAGTCCTATAAGTTGAGTCGAATTATTCCAAGAAAAAACTTCTTCTAAAGGTTTAAACCAAGAATGCACTTTAATAATTTCTTCGAGGTTTAAGGTTTTACAAATTTTTAAAGACCAAATTATTTCAAATAAGCTATCGGGCGGGAAAATAGTAATTTCTTTTTTAAGCTCTGGTTCAGCTAAATCATTTAATTGTTTAAAGCATAAAATGGCTGGCAAGCTTAAAATTGCATCTCCAATTCGATTTGGCAAAACAAAATATATACTTTTTGACATTAAGTTTTAAACTTATTTTTAGGTAATTTTGCCTTAAACTTTAGCAAACAAATAATGAAAAAATTTAAAATTGCAATTATCGGAATTAGTGGTTATTCGGGTTTAGCCTTAGCAAATATACTTATTAATCATTCAGCTTTTGAAATTAAAG
>CANLFK010000099.1 GCA_947489925.1 Candidatus Caenarcanales bacterium | reverse complement strand
GGTTTAAACATTTTTGGGTTTAGTTTAATAAAAATTAAAAATAATAATACAAAAATAATTTCGTATAATTGTGTTGGATGTCTTTTAAGACCGTCTCCAAAGTCAATAGCCCAAGGTAAATTACTCTCAATACCAAAAGTTTTGTCTTCTAATCCAGCAAAAAAACAACCTAAACGACCAATTATAATACTTACTAATAAAGGTATAACCAAAATATCACCTGTAGAACGATTCACTTTTAAGAATTTTTTGGCAATTTCAACCGCAATCCAACCACCAATTAAAGCTCCAACTATACTTTTGCCTTGCCAATTTAATTGATTTGGGTCTTCCAACAAAGTTAATAATTTAGCTCCCAAAGCCGCCCCAAATATACAAGCAATTGAAATCCAAGTTCTTTTTTCGGGCAAAATATAATCTTCTTTTTGAGCTAGTTTAAATAATTTAAAACCGACAAAATAAGCTAAAGATTCAAAAATAAAATGTATTAAAATATGTATAAAATTACTTTTCATTTTGGTTAAATATTTAAAAATTATCATAAATTATATAAGTAATTTGCAATAATTTAAGAGAAGTATTATGGTATTAATTAATTTTTAGAATAATAGTTTTTATTTACACATTAAACATAAATGACAAATTTACTAAACTTTGTTTATAAATTATTAATGCTTCCAGTAATGCAAATTAGTACCTATTTTCTTAATGCTGATTACAAACAAGTTTTTAATGGTTGGTTAATTATAAAACCAGAATTAACAATTAATTTGAATACAAAATGTAGTGGATTAATGTTTTTTTGCTTGGTATTTTGTAGCTTAATATTATTAACTTTTCAGAAAAATAAAAGTAGTATTTTAACTTTTTTTCTTAATTTGTTTTTAGCTTATTTCACGACCATAATTGCTAATTCAACAAGGATTATTTTAATTTATTATGTTTTAGTTTTAGCCAAAAAATTTTTACCATTTGAAATTAATTCTTTTTTACATTTATTAACTGGTTGTATTGTTTTTTTATTGTATTATGTTCCAATAATTTATTTTGCACAGAAAGTATTAAATGTTGAAAATATTAAAAAATAAAATAAACCTAGAAAAATTAAGAAACTTAGAAAGCTTTTTGCCTAATTTTTTGCAAAGCCCAATTGCCTTTCTGTTAGCGACAGTTTTACCGCAATTTATACTTTTAATTATTAATATTAGTTCTTTTTTATTAATCAAAAGTGAGTTTAAAAACCAATACAAATCATAGAAAGAGCTAAAGCTTACCTAAGAATAACAACAACATGACACAAGCAACACTATTCAAAAAACAAGTAAGAACGCAAGCCAAACCCTTTCTAAAGTGGGCTGGTGGAAAATCTCAATTAATCAGACAAATAGAGAGCCATTTTTCAGAAGAAATCTTAAATACTAAAAAAATCAAAAAATACTTTGAACCATTTATTGGTGGTGGTGCTTTGTTAATTTATTTATTACAAAATTATTCAATTGATGAAGTATATATTTCTGATATAAATCTAGATTTGATTAATGCCTACAAAGTTATTAGAGACAATCCAGAAGAATTAATAATTCATTTACGAGAATATCAAAACTTATACAATGACACTCCTGAAGAGAATAGACAAAAATTGTTTCTTGAAATGAGAGAGATTTTCAATTTATCTTGTGAATATCCGTTAGGAGACGCTCTAAAAACTCCCACTTTGCTGGGCTGGGAAGCGACTATAATTAAAACAGCTCAATTGATTTTTCTGAATAAAACCTGTTTTAACGGTTTGTATCGCCTAAACTCAAAGGGTAAATTCAATGTGCCTTTCGGGAAATATATAAATCCCAAAATTACCGATGAAGAAAATATACTCTCTTTATCTCAATTATTAAAAGATGTGAATATTACTCACTCTTCATACAAAGAATGCCTCTCTGAAATTGATTCTAGTAGTTTTGTATATCTAGATCCGCCTTATAGACCACTAAACAAAACAGCAAGTTTCAACAATTATACTCAATTTGCTTTTGGTGATAGAGAACAAATTGAATTAGCAGAATTTTGTAAAATCGTTTATTTACAGGGTGGTAAATTTTTATTAAGTAATTCTTGCCCAGATGATGATTTCTTCCAAGATTTGTACTCAGGATTTGAGATAAACAAAATAAAAGCAACTAGATCGATAAATTCAAATGGTAATTTAAGAGGTAAGATAGATGAACTTTTGATAAGGAATTATTCATTATGAACAACTCATGGGAAGCCATTTTTAAGAAATATCAAATTGATACTCATAATTTTGAAGAACAACCTTTTTTTATAACAGCAGAACAAATAAAATTAGCTACTCACCATTTTTCTAAAACAGCAGAGAAGGAAGTCCGTATTTTATGTAAACAAGATTCACGAGAAAATAGACCATTAGTTTTTATTCAAAATAATTTGTTTTTATTACCAGTTAAAAATGGGATATATGCAATTATCAAAGGTGAAGGATATATTGATATACCTCCAATAGAGAGTAATTTAATGATATATACATCCAAACTTGACTTTCCTTTGGAAACTTCTTTGATTGGTAATTCTGAAATGCAACATTTGGATTTTGCTTATGCTTCAAGTTTAATAAGATATTTTACTCAAGATGATTCATTAGTTCTTACTATTCGAGGAAGAAAATATTCTCCACAATTTCAATTTGCAGTAAATAAATTTCCAATAACAGTTGAAAGTGTGCAAACAGAAATAGATGCTGGTTATGAGGGAAGACAACAAATTGTTTTAATTGAAGCAAAGAATTCGCATAGTAAAAATACAATTATTCGTCAATTATATTATCCATATAGACAATGGAAAGAGCATACTTCAAAAAAAGTAAGTGTATTATTTTTCGAAAAAAGGCTTTCTGAATATTTTATTTGGCAATTTGAATTTACTGACTTAATGAACTATAACAGTATTAACCTTGTAAAAAGTGCAAGATTTCAAATTCAACCTAAATCATAGTAAAAATAACGGTATTTTAATTCCGATTACGGCTTATACAGTTTTAGAAAATGAAGCTCAAGAAAAAGTATTAAAACAAAAAGAAAAACAAAAATTAAAAAATAATGCCAGTTTAGAATTAGTAGAAGCTGATGAGCCGCCAATTTGGTTTTTATTAATTGTATTTTTAATTTTTTACTATTTTCAGGCAATTAATATATCCAAACCGAAAATATAATACGGATTTCCGAGATTTTTCCGTCTAGTTTTTCGTCGGTAATGTAAAATTTAGTTTATAAATAAAATTTAATAATTACTAGAATATTTATGAAAGACTATCAGCTTAGTAATTTATTGGCTAAATCTCAAAGATTAGGGAATTTGCCTTTTGGGCAGTTTGTTAATAGTAATATTATTATCGAAAAAGCTGATAGTGCTTATTTATTTGACACCGAAGGAAAACGCTATTTAGACTTTGCTAATAATAATCGCTTACTAACTTATAATCATCCGCAAATACAAGAAACCTTACAGGAAGAGAGCCGAAAGTTAATTTCTTCGATAAATTTCACTTGGCAAAAAAATCAAATTGACTTGGCTGATAAAATAATTTGTAGTCTTGATCAAGTGAATTCTAATAGTAAAATATTATTTACAAATTCTTCATCTGATGCTTTTGATACAGCCTTAAGAATGGCTAAAACTTGCCAAGAAAATCGCAATAATATAATTTCTTTTAATGAGTCGTTTTTTGGTCATAATTTAAGTGCTTTAGCGGTTTCGGCTTTCAATGCTCAAAATAATAAGAATTGTCTTTTCTCTGACTCAAATATTTATTTTATAGATTATCCAAATATTTTAAATAAACAAATTAATTTGGCTAAAATTCAAGCACAATTTGAAAAAATCTTTGAACTTCATTGCCAACCAGACTCAGTCTTTGCAATTGTTATTGAAAGTATTTTATTCGAAGCTGGTTTAATTCAAGCTCCAGCAGACTTCTGGAAATATTTACAAACTTTATGCGATCGTTTTGGCATTATTTTAATTTTAGATGAAAGACAAACTGCTTTTGGTCGAACTGGCAAATTATTTTACTCTCAAAGCTTTGGCTTTCAGCCAGATATAATTATTTTCGGTGATAATATTGCTCAAGGCTTGCCTTTTGGTGGATTACTTATTCAAAATGAAAGATTAACCAATTCTTTTATTAATCAAGTTAATATTAATTCTTTGGCTTGTGGAGTGGCTTTAAGCACTTTAAATATAATTGAACAAGAAATGCTTTATGAAAAAACAACGGAGAGAGGCAAAAAAATTCAACAGAGCTTAAAAGACCGCTTTGGAGATTATTTGGAAATATTAGGGCAAGGCTTTTTAATTGGTTTAATGCCGAAAGACAAAGATTTAAATATACAACCAATTTTGAGCAGAGCTTTGGTAAAAGGCTTAATGGTTTTAAGTTGTGGTCGAAAGTCTTCAGTAATCCGTCTGACACCGCCTTTGGATATTAGTGATAATTTATTGAATGAAGGCTTGTCTATTTTGGAACAAATTATTGACTATGAGATTTTAATTATGGTTGAATCTCATAAATTTAGAACTAAGTAAAAATTATGAAAAAAATTATGAAAAAACTTTTGTATTTATGTCTTCTGCTGACTGGTTGCTCCCAAATTAGTTTGTATAAAAAAGCTTTAGTACTTGAAAAAACTAAACAATATGCAAAAGCAGTTGAAACATATAATTTGGCTATTAAAAATGAAGAAAAAAATAATTCTTTAGCCTTTACTGGCAGGGGACATTGCAAATATCATCTAAATGACTTTAAAGGTTGTATTAATGATATGAGTCAAGCCATTAAATTAAATACAAAAAATGCCAGAGCCTATGATTTAAAAGGGCTTTGTGAATATAAAATGAAAGATTATAAATCTGCGATTCAAGACTTTTCTGAATCTTTAAAACTAGAACCAAATAATAAACTTGCCCAAAAAGACTTAAATGACTGTAAAAAACTTTTAGAAAAATCTAATTAATTATTTAAAGTACCAAAATCAGTATTAGTATTTTTAGGTAAATCAATAATTATTACTTTGGTTAAACTCTTTCTAATTTAAGCCAGTTTTAAATCTTCCACAATACCGATAGCTAGTTCTAAATCAGTTAAGTATTCCTCATAAATCGAATAGTCAAATAAGCTTTTAAATATTGGTGGTTCAAGTAATTCACGGTTATATGGTATTGCAATATAAAACTTATCATCTACTACCGAAAAATCAAATTTGCGTCCAGTTTTGCGTACAAAATTAACCATTCTCTCTAATAAATTACTTGGTAAAATATAAAAAGCTTCAGTCGTATTTTCAGCATAAACTGGGAAAAGTTCATTGAATTCAGTATTATCTAAAAGTATTTTATTATCACTAATATTAGTTGAAGTACCAAAAGCAGTTTTAGTATGCCGAGGTAAATCTATTATTATGAAGAGACCTTGCCAAAGCTTGTACACATCGTAATACTCTTTTCCTTTATCTATATAATTAATTTCTATTTCAGACAATTTAACCGAGCTATTATCAATTTTTCCTTCGATTAAATCGTCGCCAGTAATATTATTAAATTCGGATGAATGAAGTAAATAACTATATGAAAACTCTCTTTCACTAATTTGAGATAAGGGAAAATGAGTTAAAGTTGGATTGATACAACTTAGTATTTTTTGAATTACTACTCTTTTGAAATCTAAATTATAATCTCCCCAGAAAGATTTTTTTATGGAGACAAAAATAGAAATAATATTAGAGAAAAAACCTAAGCTACCTTTAAACAACAGTATTGGTAAGGGGGGTAAAACACCCATAAGTATTGGTATATAAATTAATATAATAAATATATGAACCAATTCAGCTGTCCAAGGGATATTAATTTGAGGTAAATGTCCTACTGGAAGATGTGTACCTTGTCCATTTTTCCAAAAAAGAGTAATTGGATTAATTATATAAGCGAATAAGACAAATACTCCGCTAAATAAACAGATAATAGCTGGTAAAATACAAAGTAAAATAGTTTTTAAAAGTATCCATTTTCTTTCTTTGTTTAGTAATAATAAGTCTTCTTCTGTTTCTGCTAAAAACAAATCTAAATTGATAATACTCATAAGGTTTTCCCCTCTTCTGTACACTGAAAGGCAATTATGGGACCTCGTTCCTGTTTTATAAATACTTTTTTGTAATTTGTCACTATCATCTGATAGCCATCTAAATCATTTAAAAAAGAAAGTTCGTTTGAAATTGAAATATTACCAAGTTTGTCTAATTGAATAAATTTATTATTAGAAATTGTATATAAATTACTTTGTTTATCAATATAACCTTGATAAGAATTTCTAGTATTTTTCTTAAAGCTGCAATCTGTCAAGAGGGAGCATAAGGTTTGTGAGTCAATATTATCTATTTTTTGTAAATTATTGCCATAAAACTTATATTCATTTATGTAAAAATTATTATCCTCTCCTATATAATGAGGACTATTTCTACCACTGTTTTTATTATCTACAACTGGAATCTCTCCGTAGAAATTCTTTTGATTATTATTTATTTTATATACCTTCTCTCCAACTAAGTCAAATAGTGAATCACCGCTTTCTCTCTTTGTTTCTTTATAGACTGGGTCTATTGTGAATAAATTACCTTTTGAATTTATATAAAAGCAGTTAGTAGAATTAGACACTTCGCCAAATACTCTTTTTTTCAACTTGTTATCATGGTATAGATTCAAACATTTTACCGAAGAGTTGTTTATTTCTTCCCAGTTCAAGCTTTTAAGGTTTAATTGAAAAACAATAGTTGTATATCCGTTTTTAGGAGAGTATTTCTTGGCTAAAATATACAATTGATTATTCTGTGAAGAAGCTTTTATACTTAATAAAGTTATTTTTTCTTTATATACAATGTTACTATCAGTAATTTCTTTCTTATTAGTATCAATTGCAAAAATTTCTCTTTGAATATTATCAGATGTTATTTGAAGAATACTATAATGATTTGGACAACACTTTTCATTATCTAATGACTGTTTTTTACCTAAAATATAAATATTGTTATTTGAATCTATTGTTAAACTTATAATATTTCTAAAATTAAAAAAAGTATTATAAAGCTTGCAAACCAAATTGATTCTAGGAGCATATTGCTTTAATGCTTTATCTTTTATGCTCAAATTATCTTTGAAAGAACAAATCAAACCAAACAAAACTGTTGAAATAAAGAAAATTATTATTAAATTCTTCTTACTCAAAGTAAGGTTTATTTGATTAATTGGTTTAATAGTTTGCATGAATTAATCTTACTTAGTTGCCAATTTTTTGCAGGAATAGAGCTTCTTCTTTGTTTATTTCCGGTGGATAATTTGAATCAACCAAATTTTTATTAAATGCTGTTGAAACTAGTACTAATGCTGCTAAATAAGAACCTTTTAATGAAGGATGACTACCCATCTGGATCAAATAGACTACTAGTTTTAACTAATGAGGAAGGATTAGTAGTTTTCCCCCAATCTCTCCCAACAAAAGCAATTTTCCCGCCCGTATGTTTTTGATAAACTGAATAACCTTCTTCTACCGCTTCGGTATATCCTTGAAAAGTACAAAGTTTGGAATAATAAGAACAGTTTATTTTATCTCCATTAAATTTACCCCATGTTGCATAATAAATTATTTCGGTAAATTCATTATTCTTTTTTATTTTTGTAACTAAATCTTTTGCAAAAGGTAAACTTTGTACTTCTATATCTTTAGGCTTAAAGCTTGCCATTTGGCTTTGTTCCTGAAGAATAACATAATCCCATTTTTTCAAATTTATTTTATCCAAAGTATCCAAATTACTTGCATGATCTACAAACTTTGCCCCGCCAATAGTAGCTGAGTCATATTGAATATTAATACCATTAGAACAAGCTATGTTTTTAAATAGTTTTGGTAAATCATTATAAAAAGTAAAGCTATTACCAATAAAAAGGACATTTACCGGTTTAGAACTTTCGCATTGACTTAAAGTATTATTATTCGGAATTGTTTCTACTTTATTTGCAATACCACAGCCAGTAATATCAAATAATAAAATACTAAACAATAAACTATATAAAATTACTTTCACGATATTATTTATTCATTAATTGATAATATTATTCACAGCTTAGTTTTTATAAAATCTAAAATACTTTAATTAATTGAGTTTAAGCCAGTTTTAAATCTTTCACAATACCGAATACTAGTTCTAAATCAGTTAAGTATTCTTCATAAATTGAATAGTCAAATAGGCTTTTATCTATAGGTGGTTC
>CANLFK010000098.1 GCA_947489925.1 Candidatus Caenarcanales bacterium | reverse complement strand
CAAAAAGAAATACTAAAAGTAATAAGACAAACTGCTAATAATTGACTAAATATTTCATTGTTTAAATTACCATAATTTTTGTTTAATTCTAATAAATATTCACTATTTGCAAAATATAATTGTATTTGACTAATAAAAAATATAATTAAAATAAAACTAATTAAAATCTTGGGAATTAGCGTTATAAAGTTAATTGTAGAATAATCGGGCTTTGGCAAATTTTGTTGTTGGCGAGTATTCAAATCAAAATTATTTTCAGCAGTATTATTAAAATTAATATAAGAAAAAAACTTAGGAAATATAAAGCTGAAAAATACAAATAATATTAAGCGTCCAAAATTCAAAAGTGAAAAAATTTCTAAGTCTTTAAATGCCAGAAAAAAGTCTCCAATATTAGTAAGATAATCTTTAAATATAATATTAGAATTGGCTAGCAAAGGCACAATAATTAAGATTAAAACTATACTTATAAATAAACCTAAAACAATTTGTCCTATTATTTCTGAATCATTATGTAATTTAGTTTTATTACTTTTCCATAAATCTTGAAAATTTATTTTGTATTTATTTTCGGTATTAAAAGTTTTAAATAATAAAGTAAAAGGTGCTAAAAAATAATTAATTGACTTCTCTTTTATACCCAAAGACATGATTGAAAAGCTCCACACTAAAGCGATTAAATTTAAAGCGGTTACAAAATAATTAGCATATAAAACCGTACAAATACTAAGTAATAAACAAATACCAAACAAAATATAATTTAAAATATCTCTTTTAGATTTGAAGAAAACAAAAGTACTAAAAATAATACTAATTGATGAAAGCGATAAAAAAGGAAATAAAGGAATGAGTAAGGTTATTGAGCAGATAAAAGCAAAAGCTATTATTAAAAAATAGTTGGTTAAAGGTGCTTTAGAATTTGATTCATTTTCCATAAAAATAAAATAATTAGTTTAAATCATGAATTATTATACTTCCACTTTCCAATTTATATTTTTTCCAGCCCAGAAAGGTATTAAGTCGTCTGAAAGAGATTTTACTTTAAATGAACTAGGTATTTGATTTGATTCATTAATTAATTTTATATATTTGTTTAAAGGTTTTAATTGATAAAAGTCTTGTCCAAAGCGGCTACTAAAGTTTTCTAAATATTCAAGGCAATTTAATTTATCAAAGATTTCAGCCAAATAAGCCATTAAATGAGAGCTACTAAAAACTCCAGCACAAGCACAAGCATTTTCTTTTAAGCTTTTTAAATGCGGAGCACTATCTGAACCCAAGAAAAACTTTGAATTACCTTGTTTAATCACTTCTCTTAAGGCTTGTCTATCAACTGGATACTTGGCTACAGGTTTGCAATAATTATGATTCTGTCCCGCCCAGTCATCAACTGTTAATTCTAAATGATGTGCAGTAATAGTCGCAGCGACTGTAGAGCCAAGTTTTTTAATTAATTCAACAGCGGCTTTGCTAGTTATATGCTCTAAAACAATACGCAATTTCGGGAAATTATGATGAATCCTCTCTAAGTTAGGCAAAAAATGCTCTTCTGCATTCATAATACAAATGTTTTGGGCTTCATTACTAGGCATTTCTCCATGAATATTTAAAACTAAATTTTGCTTTTCCATCTCGGCAAAAATTGGATAATAAATTTCATAATTTTCCAGCCCATTTTCACTATTAGTAGTAACTCCTCTTGGATAGCTTTTAATGCCAATTATTCCGTTTTCAGCAGCTTTTTTTATTTCGGTTACCGTCAAATTTGGGTTTAAATACAAAGTCATTAAATATTCAAGGTCTGGTTCAGCTAATTGCAGTTGCTGTTTATAGTTTAGAGCTTGTTCCGTATTTTCAATATAAGGTTTTAAATTTGGCATTACTAATACTCGCCCTGCACCACCAGCTTTTACTAAAGGGGTAACAAATTTGAGTAATTCACCGTCTCTCAAATGAATATGCAAATCTTCAGCAATTGGCAAAATAATACTTCTCATAATTCAATTTTATAATCTTGATTTTCTGTCATTATAAAAAGTTATCATCTTTTTTTCTTGTTTAAATCATTATCAAAAAATAACATAGAAACACATCCGCCTAAAATTGCCGCTGGAGCAATAAAGTTTGTAATAATTTGTCCAATCCAGCCATCTCTTTTATCCATAAAATAAGAAAATGCCCAAATACCAATCAAACAGATAACTAGTCCAATTATTGTTTTTACTAAATTATCTAAACCAGAAACAATTAAAGCTCCTAAAGGCAGTAGCGAAGCACCAATTATTTGATGATGCTTAATTAAATAAGGATACTGTTTAAAATTATCATTATCGCTACTAAAGAATAAAATAAAGTAAATTCCAATCAGAGCGATAAGTAAACCAAATATGTTTTTAAGCCAATAAATCATAAATTTAATTTACCCTTTTATCTTTAAAGAAAATCATTCCCATAATTTATATTAGCTAAAATTTTCCGTACATATGGTGCTGTTTCTGGCTTTAACAGAGAAGTAACAATTTCAATATTATCGGTTTGAGCTTTATCAACAGCTCTTCTAACAGCACCAGGTCCAGCATTATATGCCGCTAAAGCCAAATCTACTTTTTTGAAATATTTAATTTGCTTATCTAAATAACTAGTTCCGCATTTTATATTTAATTCAATATTGTATAAATCATTGGCACTATTTATTTGACATTCACTGGAAGCGGTACTTGGCATGAGTTGCATTAAACCAATTGCTCCAGTTTTGCTCATTGCATTAGAATTAAAAGCTGATTCCTTATTGATAACAGACATAATTAATTGCTGAGGAATGCCAGTTGCTTTGCTAGCTTGTTTAACACTAATTAAAATCTTTTCCCAGTTATATTGATCAACTGAATCTGGTTTTTTCCAATTAGCCAAAATCATTTGATCTATTTGAGCTTCAAATTGAACAGGTTTTCTTAATTCACTCATTTCTGGCTCAATAATTACAGGATTTGAATTATATTGTTTATTGGTATTATGAGAATAGTAATTAGAATTTGATTTGTAATTTCTTTTATTATTTCCTGAATTAAAGCTTGATTGTTCAGAAGAATTATCTTTATCTTGAACTTGATTGATAGTTGTATTTAAAGAACTATTATTTATTTTTTTTGTTAATCTTGATTTAAAAACTCTAAACTTGCTTAAGGGTGAAAAATTATTACTACTATTATTTTCTTGATAATTAGAACTTGTATTATTTAAATCATCTGCCTTGGATTGCAAATTAGCAAAACCTGTCAATAATAAAAAAGCCAAACTAATTCCAGACAAGTTTCTGTGTAAACCTTTCATATTTTCCCCTGTTTTTACTAAATCATTTGATGTATGAATCTAATCATCGGCTAAATGATTTAGTCCTGAATATCTCCACTTTGATTATAGGGTAAAACCTGAAAATATTAAAAGCTATCTAAGTAAACTATTTTTTCTGAGGTTTGACTGTATAAACTTTATTGCTAATTTCTCCGCTCTCTAGGTCTATAAGAATGGCTTTGATTTTTAATTCTTGACCAGTTTGCGTTTCACTTATTATTTTCAAGACCTGCTTGGCAGAAGAAATTTTTTGTCCATTTATTTCGGTGATTAATGATCCAGCAACCATTCCAGCCTGACTAGCCACTCCATCAGCCGAAAGCTTGGCAATTAAAGCTCCTTCTTTATAACCTTTGTCTATTAAGTAAGCTGTTAAAGGATTAGCAACTTCATTCAAATCAATTAATGAAACACCTAATTGCATTCTTTCAATTCGCCCTTTTTGTTGTAATTCAGTAATAATTTTGAGGGCTAATTTAGATGGAACAGCAAAACAAATACCCTGATAACCACCCGAGCGGGAAAAAATTGCGGTATTAATGCCAATTAAATTTCCACTAGCATCAATTAAAGCTCCGCCCGAATTACCGGGATTAATTGCTGCATCGGTCTGAATAAAGTCTTCTTGGTCTAAAATACCCAAATTATTTCTTTTAATAGCACTGACAATGCCCATGGTTACAGTTTGCCCAATACCAAAAGGATTACCAACCGCCAAAACTATATCTCCAACTTGCAAATTATCTGACTCAGAGAAAGGCAAATAAGGTAAATCTTTTCTTTCAATTTTCAATAAAGCCAAATCAGTCTTTGAATCAGCACCAATTAGCTTAGCTTCTGCTTGTTTATTTTTATTTTCTTTGCCATCTTCAGCTTCAAATGAAATATAAATTTTATCTGCACCTTTAATAACATGACTATTCGTTACAATATAACCATCACTTGAAATTATTACTCCAGAACCTAAGCTTTTTTCTTGTCGATTTTCTGGCCCAATTGAAAATTCTTCTTCCCCCAAAAGCAAATCCCAAAAAGAAGACCTGCGAATATTTTTTTCTGAAAAGACATTTACAACAGCTGATCTCGCTCTTTTAATGGCATGAGCATAACTTTGTGAATGAGTAATATTTTTTAAATAACTTGATTGATCTTGCTTTGCACTAAATGAATTAGAAGGTTGAATAATGTTTTTAATTTGTGGTAATTGACCAAATAATAAACCTAAACCAAGACCAAGACCCAAAGCAAAGAAAATAATAAACCAAAATTTAAATGGCTTACTCGACTTGTAATTTGAATTATTTTGCATTTTTATATTTTTACAATTTAACTAAATTAAAACATTTCTGATATTTAACCATGATTAGGTCAACTTTCAAGGATTCATATTTCTCGGCTTCTATTGAAGGTAAATATGGAGATTCAATATATTGGTGAGATTGATGATGAATTGATAACTGTCTTTCCTTATCTTTTGACATAATTCAATGATTTATTTACTGCTTTCTGTGCATCTTGCCGAATATTTTTAGCATCTTGTTTAAGCTTTTTAAAATCTTCAATTTGACCAGAATGAACAACCCTGATAGTTATGGGTGGCTTTCTTCAAAAGAATATATAATCTCTGAAAGCCCATTGTATATATCTAAGAATCCAGATTTTAAATCTATTTCCATTAAACTATTTCTCATCTACTTTTTAAATTATACCCTTCCTACCGTCTTTTAAGCTTTTTTTAATGCTAATTCTAGGTTTTCAAGTCTTTGCTCAAAATGGTCAAGTTTCTGCTCAGTTCGAGCTTGATTAATACTTTGCTTTTCAATTTTCTCTCCCAATTCTTTGATGTCAGCTTTTAGCTCCAATCTTAAACTATTAAATTTGGTTTCTAGGGTCGCATTAAAAGAGAGAAATAAACCAATAAAGCTTATCAAAGCTAATATAATTTGAATAGCAATTTGTGCCGACAATAATTCCATAACAAACTTCCTTTTTGTTAATTAATTAAATTATACCCTAGAAATTACATATTAATACAAAACAAAAGTCTAGCTTTTAATGTCTTTTTCATTTATTTCTTGCTCTCTTTAAAACTTTATATATTTAAAATATTTTCAATTAAGCTTGGTCTTGCCAAAAGAGCTTCTAATAATTCAGGTTTCCAAAATTTACAGTCTGGTATTTGTATTTTTTGCTTAATAGCTTTATTAATGGGAGTTTTGCTAGCTAAAACATATGTCCAATAACTACCAGGATAGCTAGGAGTAAGAGACCAAGCTAATTCACAATGAGGGAAAACTAAGTTTAAATTTTTCCAAGTTTTATTTAATTCATCAGCTTGTAAAAGTGGAGATCCGCTCTGAGCCATAAAAATACCATTTTCGGTTAAGGCAGATTTAATTTGATTATAAAATGGAGTTTCTATCAAAGTAGCGGCAAAGCCTTCTGGATCAGAAGAATCAGCTAATATTAAATCATATTCATTATTTGGTGCATTTTGAATAAAGATCGAAGCATCTTGCACAATAATATTAACTCTTTTGTCTGACAGCTTGGAACTAAGAGAAGGTAAGAATTTTTGGCTAGCTGAAATTACTTCTTCATCTATTTCAACCATATCAATTTTTTCAATTTGTGAATATTTAGTTAATTCACGCACAGTTCCTCCATCACCAGCTCCAATTACCAAAACTTTTTTTACTTTTCCTTCTTTTAAAGCCATTGGCAAATGTGTAATTGTTTCATGGTAAAAAAATTCATCTTTTTCAGTTACCATCATTAAGCCATCTAGCATTAAAACCCTTCCCCAGTCTTTTGTTTCAAGGATTTCAACTAATTGATATTTTGATTTTTTACTATAAAGAACTTCTTTAATTTCAAAGCCAAAAGCAGTATTTTTATATTGTTCAAAAACCCAATTGGCGGGGAATTCTTTTGTCATTTTTAATTTGCCAGAATAAATTATTAATTAGTTAGTTTAACTTAATTACACTATTTAGTTTAATAAATTGATTCAGCAAAAACTTCTTGTAATACTTGTTCGCTAATACCTTTTACAACTTCACAATGCCCAAGAAACTTGCTGGGAATAATAAATTTAACGCTATTTCCTTCATTTTTTTTGTCATATTCAAAATGCTTAATTAATTGACTAGTATTAAAGTCATATTTTTTATCAATATGATTAGGTAAATTAAACAGAGTAAGCATTTTTAAAATTTGCTCGAACATAATATTATTTATTTTATTTAATTTTAAAGCTAAACGAGCTGATAAACTAATACCTAAAGCAACTGCTTCTCCATGTGATATTCGATAACGACTAGCCGCTTCCAGTGAATGCCCAAAAGTATGTCCCAAATTAAGCATAATCCTAATATCAGCTGTCTCAGTTTCATCTTTGGTAACAAAATTAGCTTTGGTTTTAATACATTCAGCCACCAAATATTCAATTACTGAATTATCAGTTCTTTGCAAAATAGAGTCTTTATGCTCTTGTAGCCACTGAAAAAAAATACCACCATCTTCTTTTAATAAGCCATATTTAATTACTTCACTCAAACCAAAACGCCATTCATGTTCGGGTAAAGTTTTTAAAGTGTCAAGATCTGCAACTACTAAGCTAGGTTGATAAAATGAACCAATTAAATTTTTACCAGAAACACCCAAATTAACCGCTACTTTCCCGCCCACAGACGCATCAACCATTGATAATAAAGAAGTTGGAATTTGAACAAACTTTAAACCTCTTTGATAAATTGAGCTAACAAAACCAGCCAAATCACCAATAACACCACCACCCAAAGCTATTACAATTCCATTCCGTGAAAGCTTCAAATCAATCATTTTATTTAAAAGTTTTTCGGCACTAGTCCAATTTTTCATGGATTCGCCAACTGCTACATATTCAATTGAAACCTGAAAACCATCATCAATTAAGGCTTTTTGTATTTTTTGTCCGTATAAACTATATAAATGTAAATGAGTAATTATAAATATTTTAATAGTCTCTTCTTTTTTTAAATGTAATTTTTTTCTTAATAAACTTGGTAATTTAGCCAAAACGCCACTTTCTACTTCAATTGAGTAACGGAGCGGAGCTTTATTAATTAAAATTTCAATACTTTTTGCCATATTTATTTAAACTTTGAATTTGAAAGAGAATAAAAACGCATTAAAGCTATTAGCAAACAAGTTAAAGTTTGTATTTGAGGTCGCAAGATGACAATATCAAACAAACTGCTTATTAATAGTCCACTTAAAGCAATTAGACAAATAAGTATATAAAATTTTTCAGCATTCCAGTTATTTTTTAAAAATGAATAAGCTGATTCACTTAAACTATAAAGTAAGAATATAAAACTCAATAAACCTAATAATCCCATTTCAACCATAATTTCCAAAATTAAACTATAAGCTCCCAATGCACTATATTTGGCATCCATATAAATTCCATAAGCATCATAAAAAGCTTTTGAGCCAGTGCCAATACCAAATAAAATATTATCTTTAAAAATATGCCAACAAGAAGACCAAACATGTAACCTGAAGGCATTACTGCTATGTTCATATGAGCTAAAAATAGTTAATAATCTGGCTGAAAAAGAAGGCTTTGAAAATAAATAAAGTAAAACTAAACCAATTAAAGCGGGCAGAGCAAAATTTAACCAAGCAAACTTATGGCGGAAAAGCAAAAAACATATTATTAAACTAATTCCAATTTGAGCCGCCAAACCAAGCCAAGCTCCTCGACTGCCAGTTTGCAAAACGAAATACATAAAAAATAAAATTAAAAAGCCAAAACATAAACTCACTAAAATTGCCCGCCCAGATTTGAAATTTTGATTTTTTATAATACTTACTACAGGCCATAAAAACAGAGGCCAAATGGCTAATAAATAAGAACCATATAAATTAGGATTGCCAAAAGTACTATAAACTCGGTTTAACTGTTCACTAATATGAATATTGGGATCTTCCC
>CANLFK010000097.1 GCA_947489925.1 Candidatus Caenarcanales bacterium | reverse complement strand
CTTTCCTCTTTTTTTAAATCTTTAGAACTAAGGCTGGGCAATTTATTTTTATTATTTTGTGCTTTTTCCCAAAATTTCCAGTCTCTTTTTTTTGTATTATTTAAGGCTGAAGCTTCTTGATTTAAAGCTGCTTGTTGCTGTAATGCCTGTTGTTGATAATTATAAGCTTGTTGCTGCTGATATAAAGGCTGTTGCTGCGTATTATTATAAGATTGTGGCTGTTGTTGATATAAAGGCTGTTGCTGCGTATTATTATAAGATTGTGGCTGTTGTTGATATAAAGGCTGTTGCTGCGTATTATTATAAGATTGTGGTTGTTGCTGATATGAAGGCTGTGACTGATATAAAGGTTGCTGTTGAGAATTATACGAATCAGCTAAAACAGCTTGATAACTAAATAAAATTAAAAATAATAATTTACAAATAAACATTTTCAGCTCCCAGATTAATATTTTTTATTATAATTTATAAGACACCAAGCTATATGATAGACTTAGACTACTTTAAATTGTAGTATAAAAACTTTATTTTGATGATTAATAATCAGCCAGAGTTACCAGAAATTAAGGTCATAGCTTTTTACAAGTTTATAAAATTACATGATTGCGAAAATTTAAAAAGCCAATTACATGACTGCATGAAAGTAAATAATATTTATGGAACTATTTTATTAGCAGAAGAAGGCATTAATTCAACTATTTCGGGTAAACCTGAAAGTCTTAATATTTTGCTTAACTTTCTGAGGGCTGATATTCGTTTTGCAGATTTAAAACATAAAGAAGCCTATTTTACTAAACAAGTTTTTCAGAGACAAAAAGTTAAAGTAAAAAAAGAAATTATCTCTCTAGGTTGTTCTGTCAATCCAAACGAAAAAGTTGGTAAATATTTAAGCTCTCTGGAATGGAATGATTTAATCAGAGATCCAGAAGTTTTAATTATTGATACTCGTAATGATTATGAAGTGGAACTTGGTAGCTTTGAAAGAGCAATTAACCCCCAAATTAATAAATTTAAAGATTTACCAGAATTTACCGAAAAACATATAAAACAAATCAAACCGAAAAAAGTTGCCATGTATTGTACTGGAGGCATTAGATGCGAGAAATATTCTTCTTATTTATTAAAACAAGGCTTTGACGAAGTTTATCATTTAAATGGCGGTATTTTAAAATATTTAGAAGAAATTCCTCAGTCAGAAAGCAAATGGCAAGGTGATTGTTTTGTTTTTGATGAAAGAAGAGCTGTTAATCATCAAACTTATCAAAAGTAGTAAATTCATAAACTTCAAAAGGATGCTCTGGGTTTTGCTTCCCACCATTACATAATTTGCGTAAAACTTCCAGATTATAATTTTGATTTTTATAAAGTGTTTCATCAGTTACATTTCTGACTAAATTATCAAAAACATAAACTTTCTCTTTAGGTGAGTCTATCAATCTGTTTTCAAGCAAAATAATTCTTTGATTTAAAGCTTCTATTACTTCTGGGGAAGAATTATTTTTATCTTTACGAATTTGCTCTTTAAGTTGTTTTAGCAGGTCTTGAGCCGAGAGAAGCTTTCCTTCAGATAAACTCTTTTGCATTATTTCTTCAGCCTTGATTTTATTTGGCTCTTTTCTCAGATTATCTTTTATTTCGGTTAAATCCTTCTGACTAATAGCACAAATTGGAGCTTGATAAATAGTTTTTGGCAAAGGTGTGCTTTTGGCTTTCAGCATAGTTAGTGGGCATATTAAGCAAAACCCGACAATAAGAATTACTTTTTTCATAATTTCTTTCCTTTATTTTAGTCATATTCTTATTTTTGAATCATAGCTCTTTTATTTTCAAGTGATTAAAATGTCTGAAATTTAATTTAATCTGAAACTTTAGCTTTTAATTTAGTTGGCTGAATATTAACAATAAAGCCATCGACACGGTAATTTGCTCCTTCTAAAGAAATGCGAGTTCCCATTTTTAGCTGATTACCATGCGATAAATATCCATTTTCAGTTGAAAGAGCTTGATTATCGAGCAAAGTCAGCCTGCATTGCCACAAAAACGGTTCAGAAAAAGGTTCAGTCATTGGCTCATCATCAGTCGGAATGCTGACACGCCTTAAATAAAAACGCTTAGTTGTTAAAGGAATGCAATTAGAACTAGTGATTTTTAGCTTTCCGTGAGGACGATTACGAATAATTAAATTAGTGTAATCATTATTTGTAAACAATTTACTATTAGTAGTCGGCACTTCATCTAGCCATAAATCTAAGCTAATTAATTCAGTGCCTTTAATTGACTTACTAACACCAGTATTTTTTAATTTATTAAGTGTAAAGCCAATGCCACTAAGCAAAAAAGTAATTACCAAAATAATTAAAATTGGTCTTTTATCATTAAGTGACATTTTAGGCTTTTCTTCAGACATTTTTACTTAACACCCAAAAGTTCAACTTCAAATCTTAAGGTTGCATTAGGAGGAATAGCACCACCAGCTCCGCTTGAACCATATGCCATATCTGGAGGAATAATTAAAGTTCTCTTTCCACCGACTTTCATGCCAGCAAAACCTTCATCCCAACCTTTAATAACTTGACCTATTCCTAAAGTGAATTCAAAAGGTTGTCCACGATCTACTGAACTGTCAAATTTCTCACCAGATGGATATAAAGTACCAGTATAATGGACAGATATTTTTTTGCCTTTTTCTGCTAAAGCACCAGATCCAATGACATCATCTGTAATTTTTAATTCGCTCATTTTCTTTTCTTTTTTGTTTTTAAACTTGATTTTAGCCGAAATATCAGCATTGCTTTGAGAAGTATTAATATCTTGATTGCTAGCAGTACAGCCACTTAAACCAATTAAGCAAGCAATCAAAAAAATTGAACTTTTAAAACTCATATTTTTACTCATATTTCGTTGAATTTATTTAGACTTAATTCATAATACAATGCCATTAAGCTTAAGTAAATTAATAAATAGACCAAATTTAATTATTTGTTTTAAATCAAGCTTTTTTAGGGAATATTCTGAAAATAATAAGTTTGAGACTATCTAAATAATTAATTAAAGCATGAAAGATTTTTGGCAAAGTCAAATTGAGCTTACAGAGTGTTATTCAGAAGGCGATGTAAAAACTAAATTAATTGCTTCCTTGCTGAGATATTTAGAGTTTGACACTTCTGATTGGCGACAAGAATATCAATTTAATCGTGGCGAAATTGACTTTTTGGTTGGTAAAGCTCAAAGCGATAAATTTGAACCTTATTTTTTCATTGAAACTAAATCTCCTAAGTCGGATTTAAGCCTTTATACTCATCAAATTGAATATATTTTTAAACAACAAGAATTTAGCAAAGTTCGTTATGGTGTTTTGACTAATGGACAAGAATTAATTATTTATGATTATTCGCTAGATGGCAAAATTAATAAAGTAATAGATTTTGCTAATTTGCGTTCAACTTCCGCTTTGGAACAGATTTCTGCTATTTTATCTCATAAGTTTTTTGAAGAAGACCTTGAAAACAAAAATTTAAAAGCTAAAGTAATTACGGTTTATAATAATAAAGGTGGCGTTGGCAAAACAACTTTAAGCATTAATTTGGCAGCCGCTTTGGTTGAGTTTGGTTATAAGGTTTTAATTATTGATCTTGACGCGCAGGCTAATACCACTTTGGGTTTAGGAATTTATCCGCCAAATACGCAAGATCGTAATATTGTGGCTTTATTTGATGATTATCCCAGAAGCTCACTAGATAAGTTAATTTGGGAAAATGCTAATGGTAATCATATTGATTTAATTCCTTCTAATATTGATTTGTATCAGTCTTTGCATGAATTTGCCAAAAAAACGACTAGTCGCAAAGAATTTTTCTTAAAAGAAAGAATCGACGCCTTGAAAGGAACAAATTATGATTTTATTTTTATTGATGTGCCACCAGCCATGGATATAACTTTTGAATTGGCAACTTTAGCTGGTGATTATATGATTGTGCCAAGTGATTTAAAACCTTTTTCGATTTATGGTTTAACGCATTTATTACAAGGCAGCAAAAACCGCATTAAGATTTTGGGTGTTGTCGGAAATAATGTAGATTTAGCTTTAAATATCAGCAAGCCAGTTTTACAAATTAAAAATCAATATAAATTACAAGTTTTCAGTCAAATTATTCATAATCGTAATTGTATTGCTCAATGTTCGGGGCAAGGGCTTACTATTTTTCAGGCTGAAAAGCAAAAAAGAGGAAATGCCGCTTCGGTTGCCGCTTTAGAATTTAAATCTTTGGCTCGTCAAATATTATATAATATCGAAGAAAGCTTTTTGGCAATTGATGGACATTTGAAAATAAATACCGAAGAAAATGAAGAGCAACAATCAGAACAATATAAAGATAAAGAAATGGCTTTAATTTAAGCTAATTTTACCCAAAGAGAGAGTATATTTATTTATTAGGATTTAGTTGATTTTTGTTTTATGTATTTAATTAATAATTCACAAGATTTAATGTTGCAAGCCTTTGAGAAAGAAATTGCCCGAAAATATCAAGTTTACAATGGTTTATTTTTAGATTTACCTTTTGAAAAGCTTGAGGAGGCGGGTTCTCATTTGCCATTATTTTTTAATCATTGCAAAAAAGGACTTTCTAATAAGTTAAGCCCCGTTCAAATTGTAGAGGACTTTTTAAAAGAAATTAATTTATTAAAAGTAGAAGATAATTTAGATTTATTATTTTTATTTTTACAATTCATTGAAAGACAAGTTGTTTTATTCGATGCTTTAGAAGAAGCTGGATTTGAAAAAGTTAATGATTTACAAGGTTCTGGAACTTTAAATTATTTGATTAATTCTTTAATACAAAGTAAACCTGAAAAACAAATTTTATTAAAAGAAATTTTAGAAGAATATAAAATTAGAATTACCTTAACCGCTCATCCAACCCAGTTTTATCCCAATTCAATTTTGGGTATTATTTCAGATTTAACAGTAGCAATTAAGCAAAATAATTTGGAAGAAATCAGTAATTTACTTTTGCAAATGGCTAGAACTAGTTTTAGGAATAATAGTAAACCTAGCCCATTAGATGAAGCAAAAAGTTTAATTTGGTATTTAGAAAATATATTTTATAAAGCTTTGCCCAGCATTCAAAAGCAATTAAACTCAGAAAAAACTTGTTTAGAATTAGGTTTTTGGCCTGGTGGAGATCGAGATGGAAATCCTTTTGTAACGGCTGATATAACTTTAAAAGTAGCTCAAACTTTAAAAAATAGTTTAATAGAACTTTATTTAAAAGATATACAAAAATTAAAAAGAAGATTAACTTTTAATGGAATTTTAGAAAGTTTAATAGAAGTTGAAAATAAATTACAAGCTTGTATTATCACTGATTGCGAAGTAGAGTTGGGCTTAGCTTATTTGACGGCAAATGATTTAATTTCAGATTTAAAAAGTATTGAAAGTAATTTACAGAGAAAATACAAAAATTTATTTTTAGCAGATTTGCAAGATTTTATACGCAAAGTTGAAGTTTTTGGTTTTCATTTTGCATCACTTGATTTAAGGCAAGATAGCCGAATTCATGGTCAAGTTATAGCCGAAATTTTAGGAATTGATTATTTAAGTTTAAGTATTTCAGAAAAAGTTAAATTATTAAAAAATTATACTGAAAGTCAAGAAGTTATTAATTATGATTTTAATGGCTTAACTGATTTGGCAAAGGAAACCATTAATTCATTTAAAGTTGCAAAAAAAATACAAGTACAAAATGGTTTAAAAGCTTTATGCCGTTATGTCATTAGTAATACTCAAAATGTCGCTAATATCTTTGAAATTATTTTCTTAGCTCACTGTTCTGGCTGGAAACTTAAAGATTTAGATTTAGAAATTATTCCTTTGTTTGAAACAATTGAAGATTTAAAAAATGCCGAAGATATTATGAATGGTTTATACAAAGATCAAACTTATTTCAATTATTTAAAAAAATATAATCATAAACAAATTGTCATGCTTGGCTTTTCTGATGGAACAAAGGACGGAGGCTATTTTATGGCAAATTGGTCAATTTTTAAAGCTAAACAAAATTTAACAAAAATATCCAGAAAAGCTGACATAAAAATTATTTTCTTTGATGGTCGAGGCGGGCCACCTTCACGGGGCGGAGGAAATACGCATAAATTTTACCGCTCTCTTGGCTCATCAATTGAATCTGAACAAATACAACTTACTATTCAAGGACAAACAATTTCTTCTAAATTTGGCACTAAAGAATCAGCTCAATTCAACCTCGAACAGCTTTTAACTGCTGGTTTAGAACCTAAATTATTTACTGCTCAAAATTTTAATTTAAGTCCAGACCAAAAAGATAATTGGGAATTAATTGAATCTTTGGCAGATTTGTCTTATAAAGCTTATCTGGAGCTAAGAAATGATAAATTGTTTATACCTTATCTTGAAGAAATTACACCTTTAAAATATTATTCATCACTTAAAATTGGTAGTCGTCCAGTCAAAAGAGGAAGTAGCGATAAATTAAAGTTCGAAGACTTAAGAGCTATTCCTTTTGTGGGAGCTTGGACACAAATGAAACAAAATATTTTAGGTTTTTATGGTCTAGGAAGTGCTTTAAAAAGCTTAATTTCAAGAGATTCAAAGACTAAAGAAAACTTGCAAAAACTTTATCAAGAATGTTTATTTTTTAGAGCTTTACTTGAAAATTCTATGCAGAGCTTAGCCAAGTCTAATTTTGCTCTGACTGAATACTTGAGAGAGGACAAGAAATTCGCTAATTTTTGGCTTTTATTAAAAAATGAAGCTGAATTGACAAGTGAAATGCTTAAAGAAATTAGCCAAGAGCCTACATTAATGGAAAATTCTTTAGTTTCAAAAGCTTCAATACAATTGCGTGAAAAAATAGTTTTGCCTCTTTTAGTCATTCAGCATTATGCAATGTGCAAAGCTCGTGAACCAGAAATTAATGCTTCTAAAAAAGAGATTTTTGAAAAAATTATTATTAAATCCTTAGCCGCTAATGTCAATGCTAGTCGCAATTCAGTATAGGAATTTATAAAGAATTCTTGCTAAGTTAATTTTAAAAAGCTAAAATACATTTTTAAATATAAAAGCTTCAATTTATTTCATGATGACTTATAAAGAAGGTAAAGCAAAAAAGCTTTATTGGAATGGTGAATCTGAAACAGCTCAGATGGAATTCAAAGATGCAATAACGGCTTTTAATGGTCAAAAGCAAGAAAATATTAAAGGAAAAGGTTTAATTAATTCTTCAATTTCAGCCAAATTATTTAATTTTTTAAATTCTCAGAAAATTCAAACACATTATCTTAAGCAAGTTTCCCCACAGGTTGCCGAAGTTACAGCTTTGCAAATGATACCAATTGAAGTAATTATACGAAATTTTGCGGCTGGAAGCATTTGTGAAAGATTGGGAATACAAGAAGGACATAAATTTGATAGACCAATTATTCAATTTCATCTGAAAGACGATAAATTAAATGATCCACTTTTATGTGAAAGCGAAATTTTAGAATTAAAAATAATTTCAGCTTCAGAGTTAATGAAAATTAAAAATCAGACTTTAATCATTAATTGGTTGCTTTTGCATGTTTTTTCACAAGCTGAAATTGATTTAATTGATATGAAATTAGAATTTGGTTTTAATGCAAATCGTGAAATTTATTTGGCTGATGAATTAAGCCCAGATAATATGCGTTTATGGCTTAGAAACACGGATAATCATAAACCAGATAATGCAAAAAAATTAGACAAAGACCGTTACAGACAAGGTTTGGGTGGTGTTTTAGAAAATTATGAATTTATTTCTGATAAGTTAAGTGAGGTTTTAATTTCTCCGAAAGATAATTTGAAAACTCCTGTTGAAATCAATTTATTTATTTATCCACAAGCTGGCTTACTTGATCCAAGTGGAAGAACCTTAACTTCAGCTAGCAAACAATTAGGTTTTAATGAAGTAGAAAATATTAAATTTGGCAAATTCTTAAATTTAAAATTAAGCGATTTAAAAGTTAATTTGGTTGAAGATTTATGTGAACGATTGCTCATTAGTCCAGCTTCTGAAAGTTTTGAATATGAGATTATTCCAGCTGTATTTTAAGCTATACTATTTCCCGACTAAAATAGTCCTTGAGTATTTTATGACTTAATAAACCCCCCAGCCCCCAAGGATTTTGCATGAGTTAAAGTAGAGAAAATAATTTAATGTGAGTTCGACGGCTAAAAAATGTAAAAAGCCGTTCAAGAAGCAAGTTTACAAAGGCATGAAAGATTTTATTTTCAATTCAAATTTCACCGACCTCACCCCCATCCCCTCTCCGAAC
>CANLFK010000096.1 GCA_947489925.1 Candidatus Caenarcanales bacterium | reverse complement strand
CGATTAGAAGCTGTGTTTTAAATACTTGCAAACAGTCTGATATTAAAAGTTTTTCCTCTTTTAAAGATATGTATTCTCATGATATTCCTAAATTATTTTCTCTACTTTAACTCATGCAAAATCCTTGTTTGGTAGGGATCATAATCTTTAGGCAACATTGCCCATGAACAGCCTGTTCTTAAGCGATAAAATATTCCATTGATTATTTTTCTTGGATTTACTTCTCTTGGTCTACCGCCTGCTTTTGCTTCTGGAATAAGTGGCTCAATTATTTTCCATTCTTCATTTGTCAAATCAGTCTTGTATAATTTTTCTGTCATCGTTCTTTTTTTTCTACAAAATCAATTTACACTATGACGCTTTTTTTTACTTCCTACTTTTCAGATGCCTTCTGAGAGTTTTTTATGAAAAATTACTTATTATCTATACAAAGAGTTTTTTGGCCAATTTTAAAAGCCTTATTCATTTTGTTTTTGCTTAGTCTTTGGGTAATGATTTCGGTTTAGCTGGCAAAATATGAATTAAATAAAAACACTTAAAAACAATCTATTATTAATAATTGGTATTTTTAAATTTAACTTCATGTCTAATCAAATCAATCCAAATTTAAGCCCATTTGAAAAACAAGTTCTCTTCGACAAAGCCACCGAAGCCCCTTTTAGCGGAGAATATGACAAACATTTTGAAGATGGAATTTATACATGTAAAAACTGTGGCAATTTGCTTTATTATAGCCGTGATAAATTCAATTCTGGTTGCGGCTGGCCAGCTTTTGACGATGAAGCCGTAGATAGTGTAGCTAAAATTGCTGATAAAGATGGCAGAAGAATTGAGATTATTTGTAATTATTGTCAGTCTCATTTGGGTCATGTTTTTGCAGGTGAAAAATTAACACAAAAAAATATTAGACATTGCGTAAATTCAACTAGTTTGGATTTTATTGAGGCTAAAAAATTAGAAACTGTAATAGTTGGAGCTGGCTGTTTTTGGGGAGTAGAACATTGGTTTAAAAAACTAAACGGAATATTGTCTGCTGTCAGTGGTTATAGCGGTGGAAGTCTGGAAAATCCTAGTTATGAACAAATTTGCACTGGAAAAACTGGACATCTTGAAGTGGTAGAAATTTTATTTAACAAAGACAAATTAGATTTAGAAAAGGTCTTAAAATACTTCTTTGAAATTCATAACTTCGAGCAACAGAATGGGCAAGGTCCAGATTTGGGTGAACAATATGAGTCGGTAATTTTTTATCAAAATGAAGAGCAAAAACAGGTCGCAGAAAATTTAATACAAAAATTAGTTAAAATGAATTATCAGCCAGCGACCAAAATTTTATCAGCCAAATCATTTTATCCAGCCGAAAATTATCATCAAAATTATTATCAAAAAACTGGAAAAAAGCCTTATTGTCATTCTTATAAGCAAATTTTTTAGGTTTAAGAAATCAACTTCTGGAATTATAAGTCATTAGGAATAAAACTTTATACTTGAAAATTATTTTTACACTCGAAAATTTACAGTTTAACCGCCGCCACTACCCCATTTACCAATAACACCATCTACTCTTTTTGTCAAAGCACTTGAATTTTTTTCATTAGCTTGTGCCATTTGATCCATGCCAGCAATACGAGTACGAGCATTTTTAACCGCTTGCTGAGCCGAAGCAACAAAGTCTGGAGCTTTTCTTTGAATTTCATTTACTAGTCTTAAAGCTTCAGCATCAGCTTGTTCTTTGTTTACGCCTTTTCTTTGAATTAAAGCTGAAATTGCATCTGGGCCTTGTTCTAGCAAACCAATTAAATAGCTTAATAAATATTGAATACGAGATTCTAATAATTGCTTTTTAAATTCAATATCTGGAGTAATTTTAACATCGGTTAGCATATTGCCTTCGGGTATGCCAGTATAACTCTCATTCAAAAAACCTTTAACTGGACTCATGCTCGGATCATTGAAAGAACCATTTAAAAAACCATAAATTCTTTCATCTAAAACAGATTTTGCACCACCATTTGCAATAGCATAAAAATCGTCTAAAGCTTGTTCGGGTGCAGAATTAATTGAGCTAAAATCATTTGGAATTGTAGAAATAGTACTATTATTAGTTTGTTGAAATTGATCTTGGTTTAAAGGAAAGCCAGCTATTTCTTTTTTTTGAGCAGCATTTTTAAATAAATTATTACTATTACCTGTATAAAGGGTTTTCAAAGTATTAAGTGAAAAATTATTGCTAACCATTTTATTTTTATATTTTATTTGATTAATTAATTTATACCTAATTACTAATAAGCTTTAATTACTGAGAATTTACTGAATTAATGAGGGTTTTAACCTGCTTTTCCTGCTTCACCACCTGGTTGTGCTAATTTCTCGTTAACTTTTCTAACATTTTCAGCGGCTGCTATATTGTCAGTTTGACGTTTATTGTAAATTTTCAAAACGCCAGTAAACTGTTCTAAAGCTTTTGGAATTTCTGGATTTTGTTTTAAAACAGCATTTAAGGTGTCTAAGTCAGTTTTTGGCACTTGGCTACCAGCAACATTTACAAAATCACCTTGAATAGTAGTTGGATCTATTGCCAAAATATCAAGCCAAGCTAATATAACTTCACCAGCCCGTGAAAATGGATTAAAGCCTTGAGTAGAAGTAGCCATTATTTGCTGAGTACTACCAATAGCGGTTGAAGCACTGCTCAAAATACCGCTCTCTCTTGGTATACCTTGCTCGTCTGCTGTATACACTTTTAAGCCCTGAAATCGTCCCGCTTCGAGGTTACCAAGCAAACTTCTGAGCTTACCAATAATATCTTTGCCATCTCTTCTTTGGGCTAAGTCTATTAGTATTTTCCCTACTATTTTTGGATCATATTGTACAGTTAATCCATTAGGTTTGCCATCAGCAGTACGATGAATTGAAATTAAAGAATTTGGACCAATTAATTCATCAATAGCAGATAATTCATTAAAAACAGTACTATTTAAACCAGTATTATTTGGCTGATCAGTTGCAAAAGGATTAACATTTCTAAAAACTGAATGAGAATTAGAATTAGAATTTAAATTACTACTATCATAATTATAAGCTGTAACTGGAATAAACCTATTAGGAGCAGTATCTGCATTTGGTGCGATAATATTCACTTGATTATGTTGAACATTATTAACTTGACTTAAATTAATAGGTGTTTTAGATTGGCTTATTGTATTGCTCATAAAATTAACCTTTTTAGCTTAATATAGTTATAAGCACTCAAAATTTAATTACTATTATTTGTAAAGCCCCAAATTTAGAAGGATTACGGCATTAATTTATTTGTCCGTTTTTAATTGCGAGGAATTGGTTGATATGGCATTTGAGGATAAACAGTATAAGCCTGACTTGGATAAACATAATTGGGTGTTCCATTAGCTTGCTCTGTGGCTTGTCTTCGTCTTAATTCAAGCTCTCTTTTGCTCAAAATAGCGTCTAAGACTGTTGCACCAATTCCAATACCTGAATTAAACCATTGAGCTCCAACCACAGCCGCATTAGAACTTGTATCAGCACTGAATTCCAAAGCGGGAAAACCTGCATTAGTACCAGTATTTGGACCAGCTAGTAAACTGTTTGCATTAGAAGAAGTAGTTAAATAATTATCAAACCAAAACGGATAAGCATTATTTTGAGCCAAGCCAGCTAATTGTTTAATGACTTTTCTTGTAGTTGTAATACCTGGAGGAAGCAAAACATCTCCTTCGCCTGGCAAATAACTATATTCTGATTTCCCCGGATACCAATTATTAGAGATATTAGCACCCGGAAAGGGTCTTTGAAATTTGGCAGGATCTATAGTGGGTGTTGGCATTTGTCCTCCATTGTATATGGTCGGAGATTGCGAGTAAATTGGGATTTGGCTTTGGATGTAATTATTATTTGAACTATGATTATTAAAATTATTATTCTGGGAATGGTGAAAGCTTTGATTATTAATATTAATTGGCTTCATTTGCTGGTTATATGTAAAATTTGAAATATCTTGACCTTCCAGTTTTTTTAGCAAATGACCTTTTGAGCTATATTCATAAATTAAACCAGAGCTTTGCTTGACAATTACTTTTTGAGCGGAAGATTGTTCGGCCAATTTACTAATTTTAGCGGCTGGCAAAAATGGTCTTTCCATAATTGTATATTCAGTTAGTTTTTCTCTTTCGTCTTCTGCTAATTCATTAACGCTTAAACCAATTAATAAAATATTTGGACCTTCAGCAAAGCAAGGCAATTTAAGAAAAACACAATTTAAGATAAAAAATAAAAAAATAAATCTCATTATAATTTAGAGATTTCCCACCATACAAAAAAACCATGATTTTATCGACTGAAAAGACTAATTAAAAAAACTAATTTAAAGGGTTTTTATTATTTTGCATAAATTTCTGAAAAAACTGATTCATTATAAATTAGTTTGAAATATAATTAATATACTTAAATCAAATTAAACTAACTTTTATGGATTACCCAGCATGGATTGTCGGTGGCGTTGGACCTGGTTGGATTATCGGGTTAATTGCTACTTTTCACGTTTTAATTTCTCAATTTGCCGTTGGTGGAGGTATCTTTTTACCTACTACTGAAGCTTGGGCTCGCAAAAACAATCGTGAGGATGTCATTGACTTTTTAAAAGACTTTAGCCGCTTCTTTTTAATTTTAACAAATGTGGTCGGTGCCATTTCAGGAATTGGAATTTGGTGGGCAATTGGTCTAATCAGTCCACAAGCAAGTTCTTCTCTAATTAGATTGTTCTCTTTTATTTGGGCGACCGAATGGGCTGTCTTTTTAGTCGAAATCATTTCTTTAGTATTTTATTATTATGGCTGGGAGAAAATGTCTCCGAAAGTTCACCAAACCATTGGCTGGATTTACGCCACTACTGCTTGGCTAAGTCTATTTACAATTAATGGCATTTTAACTTTTATGCTTACTCCTGGTGATTGGCCAACGACGCATAATTTTATGCATGCTTATTTTAATAATGGCTTTTGGCCTGCTTTAGTAGTCAGGACTTTGATTTGTATTTCTTTAGCAGGAATTTATGCAACTTTTGTGGTTAGTAAAATGCCGCAAGATAGCCGTTTCCGTAAAGAATTATTAGCTTATACTTCTTCTTGGCTTGTTCCAACCTATGGACTTTTAATTGCTTCTTTGATTTGGTATTTTAGCACTTTGCCCGCTCCAATTTTACAAAGTTTATTATCTGGTTTGGCTGGTGGCGTTGGTAAAGCTGCTTTCGGAAATATGGCCATTGTGAGCAGAATTGCTTTACTGGGTATTTTGGCAGTTATTACCACTGGTTTAGGTTTCTTTGTGAGTGCTTATTTAAACCCACGGGAATTCACTTGGAGAAAATCAGCTCTCTTATTGGCTGGAATGGCTATTTTTGTAGCTTCATACGAATATACCCGTGAATATTTGCGTAAACCATATGTCATTCGTGGTTTTATGTTTTCGAATGGAGTGCCTTTAAAAGCAACTACCAAAAAACCTTTAAACAGAAGCTTTACCGAAGAAATGAGATTTAAACCAAAAGATTCGACTTTGGGAGAGCAAATGTTTGTTGGCCAGTGCATGGCTTGTCATACAATGAGTGGTTATCGTGCTTTAGATAAAAGATTAGCGGGTCGTGATAGTGAGTCTATTTATCAATTATTAATAATTATGCAAAAGCCCGAAAAAGAAAATCCTTATCATAGTGTTATGCCGCCACTTATTGGTACTGAAGAAGAAGTAAGAGCTCTCTCAGCTTATTTATATGATTCAATTCAGGTTATCGAGAAAAAAGCCAAAGGCACAAAGGTTGATAAGGCTAGTGTTGAAAATTAAACAGAGAGAGAAGCCCTTTTCTTTTAATCATCTGGCATTTTTGTAAGGAGAAATAGGGCTTGAGAAAATTTATTTTTATAATAATTAAAACTTAATATGATTACTCCATAATGTAAAGATAAATCTTACTCAGTCATAATTATGGTAGGGAATCTTTCAAAAACTTCCGCCGTTCCAAACCAACAACCCACTTCTAAACTTACGAATGAGAATAGAGTACAAAATCCGCAAATTAAGAAAGCACCTGAAATCTTAGTATTCGATTCATTTGGTAGAAGCCAACGATTTGATTATAATAATGATGGAATAAAAGATCGTGATCATGGAGATGTAATTGCTGATATTATCGAATCTCAAACTGATCTTAAAGTTACCCAAATTAATGTTGATGATTTTGGTCGAGCTGAAGACATTGCAAATTATTTAAATAAACTTTTAGCCCAAAATATAGATTTCAGTAATGTATTTATTAATCTTTCGATTGAATGGGACTCAAGCATAGACGATCTTTTGTTAAAAGTAGCCGATAAAGGAGCTAAAATCTATATAGCGGCGGGAAATGAAAGTATTAATTCATCAGCAAAGCAGAAATTGGCTCAACATCCCAATATATTTATTGTTGCCGCTTCAGACGGAATTGTGGGTAAAGCTCCTATGACACAAGCTAGCAAAAGAAATATTACTAATCCGTGGACAGAAAGGGTTTCTAATGGTGTTATTGCTCCAGAAATTAAACCACAAGGAATTGATATAAACCATGATGAAAAAATTGATATGCCTCTTTCAGTACTCGCTCCAAATACATATACAAATTTAAGTGGACAAAAATTAAAAGATGTATACTCTTCAGATGTCAGGAGAAGAGCAGAATTAAAATTAGAAAACAATGAATATCTAGGCAGTGAGTCATTAGTAAGTTTATTGGAAGAGTCGGACAAATCAGAAGAGTCAAAGGTTTTATCTCTGACAGATTTGCAAGAACTTGGAATTTTAGATCCGTCAATGGCAAGAGAACTTGTGGCTAATAATAATCAAGATTTAAATAAAGTATTTGTTTTGCTTAAGCCTTTTGCTGACTGGAATTTTTCGCTAGGCGATGTAGGCAATGTGATTTTATACACAGAAGTTAATGGCGTTTTAAAAAGGTTTACACCCGTATTAGACAGTTCAATTCCAGCGACTTCTTGGGCTACTCCTAATGCTTTAGTTGAAGATGTAAAGAAAACTTACAATTAATATAATATTTATTTCCAAGCTTGTACAACTTCATAGCGATTAGACCAAGGAAAAATATTAATTTCAGAAAAGCCCTGTTCTTTTAATAAAGCTGTTAAATCTAAGGTATTTTGTTTTCGATTAGGATACAAATAAGCTAAATGATCTGGCGGCTTGGTAAGAAGAAATAGGGCTTTTGACTTTAAACATTTGCCAATTTTTTCGGTTAAATTAATAAAATTAGGTAAAAATTCTCCCGCTTCAGTTAAAATCACCAAATCATAATCTTGGTCAATTAGTTGATCGTTTGGCCAGTCTAATAAATTCATTTTATAAATTATAATTTTGCTTTGTTCTTCGGGTTTTAATTTAGCTTTTTCGGTTTTAAAAATATTTAACATTCCATCCGAAAAGTCATAACATTGAATAATGCCATTAAACCAAGTTTGTTTCGCCAATAAAATACTCAGGCGACCTGTTCCGCAAGCTAAATCAATTACTTTTAAATTTTGTTTATTTTCACAAGCTTTTCTTAAAGGTTTTAAAAAGAGTTTTTCTTCTGTTTCGGCATCATAAGCTTTTTGTTTCCATTTAAATTGATAAACTCCTGAAAAAAGATTATAAAGAAACTTAGTAATTTGCCTGCCAAAATAGCTAAATTCAGTAACATATAAAAGCCAAAAAACAGAAAGGCTCAAGATAATAGCAATGGTAATACAAACAATAATAAGAATTATAATTAATTGAGTTAAAGTAAATGTCATTTTTTTGTTTTGAGTTTAAAAGAATTGTTAAAAAGCCGCTTGTGAAGCTTCAAAACTTATATCACTAATTTCGACAATATCATCTAGTTTAATTGGTATATTAATTTTTTTCTTTATTTCTTTTATGGTCAAATTTCGTTTAGAAATATCTAGTTTATCCAAAGTAATTATATAATCGCCTGGTTCTAGCTCTGATAAAGTATATGAACCGTCGGGATTAGTATAAGTATAAGCGGCTTCTTTACCTTCATTATTTAAAGCTATTACTACTATACCTTGTACTGATTGTTTTTCACCTTTTAGGTCGATGACAGACACCTCTCCGCTTACTGAACCTGAATTAATACCAATTGCAAAACTTGCTTCCGTTATTTTTCGGGCGTCAATTTGTACCATTAATTTTTCGTCAATAGCGGACAAAGCAATCGGTAAAGTAGTTGTATCCAAATTTAAATCATATGTACCTCTGGGAACATCAATAATGACAAATTCACCTTGTTTATCGCTTTTTATTGGTTTATCGAATAAAGTAATTTTCACATTTGGAATACCTTTTT
>CANLFK010000095.1 GCA_947489925.1 Candidatus Caenarcanales bacterium | reverse complement strand
GTTTTAAAAAAAGAAAAGCAAGTAATTTATTTAGTACCCGAAATTGCTTTGACAGTACAACTTTTAGAAAGAGTTTATAAACATTTTCCGCCCGAACAAGTTAGTATTTGGCATAGTAATTTAGCCGCTGGTGAGCGGATTTTAGCTTGGAATGAATGTTTAAATAATTCCGCTCGTTTAATAATTGGAGCAAGATCCGCTATTTTTGCACCAGTAAATAATTTGGGTTTAATTATTATTGATGAGGAACATGATTCTTCGTATAAAAGCGGCTTTAAACCTTTTTATGATACTAAGCAAATTGCCATGCAGAGAGCCAAGTTAAATAATGCTTTATTGCTTAGTGGTAGTGCAACTCCTAGTATTAAAAATTATTTTTGGGCTAAAGAAAATCATAAATTATTAAGTTTAAAAAATCGTTTTAATAATAAACCATTACCAAAAGTACAAATTATTGATATGCGTATAGAATTACAAAATGGCAATAGAAGTATTTTTTCTCGCTCTCTCAAACAAGCTTTAGACAAATGTATTTTAAAAAAAGAACAAGCAATTTTATTACTTAATAAACGAGGACATTCTAATTATGTTTTTTGCAGGGATTGTGGTTATGTCGCTTTTTGTAAAAACTGCTCTGTGCCAATGATTTACCATTTAACCGATAATGGATTGCATTGTCATCATTGTAATTTTCGGCAAGCCAAATTAACTGCCTGTCCCTCTTGCAATAGCCTTAAAATTAAAGAAAGTGGTTTAGGTACTCAAAAATTAGAAGCCGAATTAAAAAAAACTTTTCCGATGGCTGACATTTTGCGTTTAGACCGAGACATTTCGAGTAAGCGGGAAGGAGTACAAGAAATATGGAATCAATTAATTTCGCCTGAAGCAGAGAATAAAGCTCAATTTTTAGTAGGTACTCAATTAGTAGCTAAAGGTATTGATTTACCCCGTGTTAGTGTTGTCGGAGTAGTACATTCAGAGGCTGGACTTTATTTACCAGATTATACTGCGGCTGAAAGGTCTTTTCAATTATTAACTCAAGCGGCTGGCAGAGCGGGAAGACATGACAAAGACAGTAATATTATTTTTCAGACTTATATTCCCGAACATGAAATTATACAATTCGCTGCTAATCAGGATTATGAGGCTTTTTATAATTGGGAAATTGAACAAAGAAAAACTTATAACTATACTCCTTTTTGTGAATTAACTCGTTTTATACTCTCAAATGAAAGTGAAAGTATTATTGAAAAAGAAATTGAAAAACTAAAAGACTGGATTGTATTAGAAGCAAAAATGTTGGGAATTACAATTGAGCTTTTGGGGCCAGCTCCCTGCCCATATGAGAAGTTAAACAAATTATTTCGTTGGCATATTTTAATTAAACATAAACAAATTGATATAAATTCAATACGACAAATTTATAAAGAAATTAAAGAAAACTATCGTTTTGATTCACGGCTTGCCTTCGACTTAATGCCCATTAGCCTTTTGTAAATGTCTGAATCACAGATTGACGCAGATTAAAAGATGACACAGATACTTTAGGCTTTGTCTTTTCTGCTTTGAGAGAGGCTTTAATTTTGTGGAGTGATTATACATAAAATATCTGTGAAATCCGTGTTATCTGTGCTAATCTGCGATTCAGAACAATTAAAGCTTTTCAATTACATCAAACCCGAAATAGCCTTTTCTGACAGAGAAACTTAATAATTGTCCTTCTTGTATTTCTGATTCCAAGGGAAATTTTATATCTTTAGAGTAACCTTTAATTACAACAGTGGCTTTTTTTCCATCTGCTTGTCCACTACCACCATATTTTCTGGAATTATAAGTTGTTCTTACTTCTAAAATTGGAGTTTGTATTTTTTCTGTAATATTTTGAGTTGGAAGATTGAGATTGAAGTAAAGAAATGTAGATAAAAACAATCCAAAACCAATAGCTGGAAGAAAGAAAAATAGAAGAGCGTGATAGTTTTGATCAATAGTTTCCCCTTCACTTAATCTGTGTGTTCCCTTGTTAAAAGTATCACCATATTTTTCCCATTGCCATTCCGCAAACATATAAGCCAAGTCTTTCATTAAAATCGGAAATAATATCATTCCAATCGATCCTATTGAAAGTGGAAATTTCGAATCAATCAAAGTCATATCCCAAAGAAACAGCATTAAACTTAAAGAAGAGTATGCTGGGATCAAGACAATTGCAAGACTAAAGATTGCACCAAAAAAATTCTTCATGCACAAAAAATAGTAAATAAAGTTTATTATGCCCAGTTTTTCTGTCTGAATCACAGATAGACGCAGATGAAAAGATGACACAGATAGTTTAGGCTTTGTCTTTTTGCTTTCTGAAACAGGATACCCAAGATTTTAGGATTCTCTGAATTTGTATTTAAAGTTTATTTTCCTTTGATTAAAACTTTTCAAGCGTGAATCCTGTTAATTTTTTTATCTTGTAAATCCTGCTTCAAATAGCAAAAAACTGTAAATAAAAAATCTGTGAAATCAGTGTTATCTGTGCTAATCTGCGATTCAAGACAGTTAAAGCTTTTCAATTACATCAAACCCGAAATAGCCTTTTCTGACAGAGAAATTTAATAATTGTCCTTCTTTGATCTCGGCTTCCAGTGGAAATTTTATATCTTTAATATAATTTTTAATTTTAACAGTAGCTTCTTTTCCGTTTGCCGCTCCGCCATATTTGATGGAATTATAAGTTGTTCTTACTTGTAAAATTGGAATTTGTATTTTTTCTGTAATATTTTGAGTTGGAATCGTGAAGTTAAAAAAAAGAAATGCAGACAAAAACAATCCAAAACCAATGACTGGGAAATAGAGAAGTAGAAAAAGCCAAGATATTTGATTAATAAAGTCTTTCTCTGACATTAGGCTTCTAGATCTTTCCATTTTCCAGTTCCATTTTGCAATCCTACAAGCCAAATCTTTTAGCAAAATGGGTAATACTATCATTCCAATAGCTCCTATTGAGAGTATGAATTTCAGCTCAATCAAAGTTGAATCATAAAGATGGATAATAAAACTCGCAACATGGAAGCCACCAAAGACCATGAGGAGAGAAATTATCACCATGAAAAAATAATACACCCAATAAGAAAATGAAAATGTTGAATTAATGACCATAAAGTTTATTATTCCCTCATTTAACCTATTTTGTCTGAATCACAGATGAACGCAGATGAAAAGATGACACAGATACTTTATGATTTGTCTTTTGGCTTTGTGAATTAGGATAACCAAGATTTCAAGATTTTTCTGGATTTGTATTTAAAGTTTATTTTCTCTCATTAAGAACTTTTCGGTCGTGAATCCTGTTAATCCTTTAATCTTGTAAATCTTGATTCAAAATTTATATATTAGTCTTACTTTTGATAATTATATTTACTTTTAATAATTGTATAGTTACTTCACAAGCTGTATTCAAAGCCAAAAGTTTAACGCTTAAAGGATCAAAAACTCCTAATTCTTGCATACAAGCTAATTCACCATTTTCAGCATTAATTCCTAAAGAAAAAGACTGAGTATTTGCCTGAGCTGATAAAACTTGGGCTAATTTTTCAAGCGGATTTAGTCCTAAATTTTGGCTGATTTGTGATAATGGAGCTTTGAGAGCTTCTATCCAGCAGTCTATTCCATAATTCACAAAAGAGGAATTTTGACTTAAATCTTTTTTTAAATTATTCAAGAAATAAGATAAAGCCAATTCAGTTGCTCCACCACCAGCTACAACTCCTTTGTCCAAACAAGCTTGCAAAGAAGAAGCAATATCAGAAGCAATTCTTTCTTTTTCTGCTAGAAAAGCTTCAATTGCCGCTCCGATAATAATTGTATTAGCTTGTCTTTCTGGTAATAAACAACCTTCCAAGCGAATTAAATCTAAGTTTTGGTCTTCTCTGGCTGATTCAATAAAACCGCAAAATTTTTCTAATTCAGCCTCTGCTAAATTTAAGGTTCTTCTAGTGGCTAAATTTGCACCAGTAAACTGAACTGCTCGATACAATTCACTTTTTCGCACTCTCTGAACAGCCATAATATTATTTTGCGTAAATAATTCTTCAGCATAAGGATGTAAGTTTCCGCCAATTAAAACTAAATTTACTTTCAAATCAATTAATTGTTTAATTCCCGCCAAAAAATTTCCTTGCAATTGTTTAAAATGTGCAAAGCCTTGTTCAGTGCTAATCGCTTCTTCTGGAAAGTCTTCTGGTATTAAAGAATCATCAATAATAAAAACTTTAACTTTCTCTAAGCTAGCGGGCATTGCTGAATTAACCCGACTTTTATTTAAAATAATTCCTTCAATAATTTGTGATTCAGTCTGGTTTTTGGCAATAATAGTCTTTGCAAATTTGAAATCTTTTGCTTTTAATTTCTCTAAACCAATTGTTTCGGCCGCTTTTAAAAGCAAATCTATTAATTCGGTTTCTCCACGACCTGCAATTAAACAAGCTGAACGCAATTTATGGTCTTTTAAATTTTCAATGGGACTTGCTAGTTCTGTTAATTTGGATTTTGCATAATTTAAACCCAATCTTAAACCTTCAATTAGCTTAGGAATTGGCACACCTTTTTCGACTTGCTTAACTGCCTCGCTTAAAAGTGCTTCAACTAAAATTGTAACGGTTGTCGTGCCATCACCAACTTGCTCTTCTTGAAATTTGGCGGCTTCAATTAAAATTTTGGCGGCTGGATGATTAGTCTCAATCAATGAAAGTATTTTAACGCCATCATTCGTGATCGTGTAATTACCAAATTCATCAACCAGCATGACATCAAGACCTTGAGAACCGAAAGTACCTTTGACAGCTTCAGCTATACTTTTGATAATATTTAAATTGTTTAGAAGTACCGATTGCTTTAAGCCCTGATTATCAGACATTAAAATATAAGTTAATTAGACCGTTTTCTTCTTTTTTCACGCCTTTTTCCGCCTTTATTGCGGCTTTTTTGTCCACGCACTGGTAAACCTTCACGATGGCGAATTCCACGATAACAACTAATAGAGACTAAACGCTGAATATGTCCATTAACATCTCTACGAAGGTCTCCTTCAATTTTAATATCATTATCAACAATATATTTTTGAATTTGATTAACTTGGTCTGGGGTTAATTCCTTAGATTTGGCATCATAACTAATATTAAGAGAGTCTAGTATTTTATGAGCAATTGGGCGACCAATTCCGTATATGTAGGTTAGTGATACTTCTACTCTTTTATCTGACGGTATATCTATACCAGCTACTCTTGTCATGCTTTTTATTTATTTAGGTTTGGGAAAAGGATTTTTAAAGTTTAATTTAGTTTTAGCCTTGTCTTTGTTTGTGTCTTGGCTCTTCGCAAATAACAAATAAAACACCAGCTCGGCGAACTAGCTTACATTTTGGGCAAATCTTTTTGACTGAACTTCGCTTTTTCATAGCGTTAATATTTGATTATAAAAACAAGTTTTACAAGTGTACAAAAAATTGCCAATTTAAGCAAAAATTTCTTTTGATAAATTAATAAAAGCAAATCTTGTTTAATTAAATTAATATATTAGTATGGCAAATTTGGACTTTAACTCAGCTTTAGACATAGCAATAATGGCTGCTATTCGAGGCGGAAGAATTATTAATCAGTTTTGGGGAGAATTAAACTCCACTCAAATATTTGAAAAAAGCTCATGGAGAGACATTGTAACCATTGCAGACAAAGAGTCAGAGAGAGTAGTTCTTGAAACTATTAAGTCAGCTTTTCCCTCTCATTTTATTATTTCCGAAGAAGGAGGTGGCGTAAATGCAGAGCATAAAAATAATAATTTATTACCCGCCGAACAGGAATGGGCTTGGGCAATTGATCCGTTAGATGGAACAACTAATTTTAGGCATTCTTATCCTTTTTTCTGTGTTTCAATTGGGCTTTTGAATTATGGAAAACCTGTTTTGGGAGTAGTTTTTAATCCGATACAAAATGAATTATTTACCGCTATTAAAGGTTTTGGAGCTTTTTTAAATGGAAGACGATTAAAAGTTTCAAAGGTTAATACTTTGCGTGAATCTTTATTGGTAACTGGTTTTGCTTATTCGGCAAATCGCACACAAGAAAGGTCAATGCAATTATTTCATAAGCTTAATTTTTTAACACATGGAGTCAGAAGAGATGGTTCTGCCGCTTTAGACCTTTGCTTTGTGGCGGCTGGAAGAATTGAAGCTTTTTGGGAATATGGATTAAATATTTGGGATGTGGCGGCTGGTTCTTTGATTGTAGAAGAGGCGGGCGGAAATGCTTGCGAATTAACAAATACTGAAAAAGAAATTGATTTATTTGCTGGCGAAATATTGGCGACCAACAATTTAATTAAAACCGAATTATTGACTCAAATTAAAGGCAAATAAATATTTTTATTCATGGCGGAAAAGACAAGCAATTTAAAAAAAATAATTTTAGGAATTTTAGCTCTCTCTTTAGTTTTGTTTTTCTTTTTTTCGGCACAGAATAAAAAAACTAAGTCTAAGCTTTTAGTTTCAGGCATTGTGCAAGCGGCTGAAGTACAATTTGGTGCAAGGCAAACGGGCTTAATTTCTGCCGTGAATGCCTCGGAAGGAGAAGTTTTAATTAAAGGTCAAAAAATTCTTTCATTGGAAGCTAATCAATTAAAAGCAAAAAAACAAATGATTGAAGCTGATATACAAACACAATTAGCTTATATTGAAGAATTGTCAAATGGTTCACGCATTGAAGATATTGAATCGGCTAAGGCTCAGTTGGAAGGTGAAAAAGCGGATTATCATCTCAAATTAAAAGGAAATAGACAAGAAGAAATTAAAGCGGCTGAAAGCTCATTGAATGCGCTAAAAGCTGAATATAAACAAGCAAAAGCTGATTATGAAAGAAAAAAGACATTATTTGCCAATGAATTAATTAGCCAAGCTGACTTAGAGCAAGTCCAAAGTAAAGCAGAATCTTTAGAAAATAAAGTGAAAGAAAGTCTGGAAAACTTTAATAAAATCAAAACTGGCTTCCGCCAAGAAGATATTGAAAAAAGTTATTTTGCGGTTAAATCAAAAGAAGCCCAATACAAAGAATTAGTAAAAGGTACAAGACCCGAAAAGTTAAAAGCCGAAAAAGAAAAGCTCGAATCTTTAAAAGCTAAACTTCTGGAAATAAATTTGCAAATTGCTGAATTGGAAATCACTTCGCCCTGTAATTGTGAGCTAAACGAATTTGAATTAAGACCGGGTACTTTAATTAGCACTAATCAAATATTAGGTATTTTAATTGACTTGGACTCCGTTTGGGTGGAAGCTTATTTGCCTGAAGAATATTATGGAAAAGTTCATTTGGGAGATAAAGTCGAAATTAATTCTTTAAGCCAAGAAAGCCATAATTCTAAACAGAAAAACTTTGGCAAAATCAAAAGTATTGCTCTGAAAGCCGAATTTACGCCTAGAAATATACAAACTATTGAAGGCCGCAAGCAACAGGTTTTTAAGGTTAAAATTGCTTTAAATAATAAAGAAAGGACTTTTCGCCCTGGTATGGATTTGAACTTGACTTTTGATTTTAAGCATAGTTAAATCCCTAAATATCTTCAATACAAGTGTTCAACTGAAAAACTTTAACTAAGAGCGGGGTATATAAAAATCAGTCTATAGGGGATATTTTATCTTCTTTTAAACCAGCTAATCTGTCCGAGAGTAATATAAAAAAATGAAGAGCTTAGTTATATTAGAGAATTTTGATTTGCAAAATAATATTGTTAGTTCATTAATGCTAGCAGGAGTAGATCCTCAAGATTTAATACCATGTCCTTATAAAGATTCTGGTTTATTTTTGAAAGATCCAAGTGTTAGCTTAATTATCATTGAGATTTCACCAATCAATCCAAATGCTTCTTTTCAAATTATTGATCATGCAAGGTCTTCCAATGAAGCCGCTAAGATAATTGCCATTATTCATGAAAAAGAATCAGAACTTTTAATTCAATTAGTTAAGCGAGGCGTTTCGGATTTATTATCTGTGCCTTTAAATAAAGATGAATTGGTTGGAATTATTAAAAAATTAGGAGTTGGCGGATTAGGTGTTTCTAAGTCTAGATCGTCTCACAGTGGACCAAAAGGACGAGTTGTTTTAATTTCTAGCTATAAAGGTGGAACTGGGGTTAGCACAATTGCCGCTAATTTAGGTTTTGGTCTTTCTGATCATCCAGCCATTCAGAAAAAAACATTAATTTTAGATTTAGCTAATCAATCAAATCACTGCTCTATGCTCCTAGACGCTGATACAACTTTTACAATTAATCAAATTTGCAAGTCGGTTAATAAAATGGAAAGTTCTTATATTTTTAGTAGTTGTGCTTTTATAAATCCTAATTTAGCCATTATTGGAACAGATCCAGGCACTGACGGTTTAGAAAAACTTGAATTTGAGCCTTTATCTAGGGCAATTGAACTGTTTACTGAATGTTTTGATTATATAATTATCGATTTAGCAACACATTCTTTTGATGAAAGACTTTTGGCTTGTCT
>CANLFK010000094.1 GCA_947489925.1 Candidatus Caenarcanales bacterium | reverse complement strand
TTTTTTTCTCCGAGGATCAGGTATTTTGTTAATAAATTCTATAAAATTATTCTGCATAGAAATTCCTTAGTCTGTTTTTCTATGCTCTTTTTATCATCTTTTTCCCACTCATGCAAAATCCTTGCCCATCCCCCAGCCCCTTCCCCGCATGCAAAGAAGGGGAGCACACTAAACAAAATCCCCCCTCTCTGAGTTCGGAGAGTGGCTGGGGGTGAGGTCGGTGAAATTTGAATTGAAAATAAAATCTTTCATGCCTTTGTAAACTTGCTTCTTGAACGGCTTTTTACATTTTTTAGCCGTCGAACTCACATTAGAATAGGACAAGAAAAAATAATCTGTTTAGGACAAAAAAACAGGTAAAGTTATAACAAGGTTCGATCAGCTTTCGGATAAAGGTGTTTGGGTAAGTACTCCAGTTAATACAGGAAGATGTCCCCTTAATTAAATAGATTTTAGTTTTTTCTCAATTTCTTTAAAGTCTTGTAATTCTTTATCTGTCAGGTCTAAACCATTTGGCGGATAAAAGTTTTCATTTAAATATTTCCACAAAGTTTCCATTGATTCCTTGTCAAAACTGGCTTTCCACCAATGAGTTTTATAAAAATTAGTTTTTCGGGTAATGCCAAATTTTTTGCTAGCTTCCGATGAGTAAATTCCAAAACTACCTTTTTCCTGCAATTTCTCTAATTCTGTCTCTGAGCAGTCTTTAATATCTTTAAAAGTTCCATGAAACTGAGCTTCATTTAAATAAGCACCTTCAAAATTAGTACCCGAAATAATAGATTTACTCAAATTAGCTTTCCATAAATCCGCCGAATCTAAGTCTGATTCAGTTAAATAAGCTGACTGCAAATTAGCTTCGCTCAAAGTCGCTCCTTGTAAGTTTGCATCTCGGATAACAGCTTTATTTAAATTAGCTTCGGTAAAATTAACCGCAAATAAATGAGCTAAAGTTAAATTTGCACTGACTAAATTGGCTTGCCTCAAGATTGCTCCGTCCAAATTAGCTTCGCCCAAATAACATAAACGCATATTAGCCCCAATTAAATAAGCTCTCTGCAAGTCAGCTCCTTTCAAATAACAACTTTGCATATCTGCTTCATTTAAGTAAGCCCCCGACAATTTAGCATCATCTAGGCGAGCTCCAGCCAAGTTTGCAAAACTCATTTTGGCATTCTCTAGTCGAGCTTCCGATAAAATTGCCCCTTTAAAATTAATTGATCTAGCTACCAAACGGCTTAAATCTGCTCCCATAAATTGCTCTTCAATGCAAGAAGCACCCGACAAATCTAATTCTTCGAGTATAAAAGGATTATTTGCTAAACCGCTATGAACAAGCGAAGACAATAAATAACCTTTACTAAAATTATCCAAACGCCTGCAAATTCCTTTTAAACGACCATGCAAAACTCTAAATTTACCCGGATTAACTTCAATCTCTGAATATTCTTCAGTCTCTTCTCCATCTTCAATAGCATCTTGTAAATTATCCAAAAATGAACTGACTTCTTGCCTTACTAATGGATGACTTGAACTGCTAAACGATTCCAGAAAAGGTGAAATATTACTCAATAACATAATAATTCTAATTAAAAGAGCAATAAATAGAAAAAGACTTACCGCAATCAATAAGCCAAAAAACGAGATCAGTAAAATTTGTAGCCAATTCATTATATTTTAATTCGTTTCAGTCCATATCAAAGGAATATATACCCGGCAAAACTTCTTTTGTTACATTCTCTTTAAGGGAAAAAGTGGGTAATTTTATTTCTTCTTCAATTATTTTTTTCTCAATTACTTCTGGAATAAAAGCTTCCTTGACAGGTTTGTCTTTTGGTTTAGGCTTATCAATATTAGTATTTTCCAAAATAGGTAAGGCGGGAACGGGCAAAGTATCTTGAACTGGAATATCTAGCATTAATTTTTCTGGTACTGGAGCAATGGATTCAAAATCAGAAACAATTGTCTGAATAATTGGGAAATTACTGGCTGGGCTAACTAATTGATTTTCAAGGTCTGAATTGCTTAAACGATTACTATTTTCAGGATTATCATTTTTCCGATAATTAGAATGAGTTTCTGCTTGTCTGTCATGTCTGTTATGGTGAGGTCTTGGCTGCCTCAAATTTCGATTAATTCGATCTGGTCTTTCATGTGGCTGACTTCTTCTCTGATTATTATGCCTAGGGCGATTATGAGAACTTCTTTGATTATAAGCTTGTTCTGAGTCTGAGTGATGTAATTCATCTGATGAATTGTTTAAATTATTATTTTCTTCATAATCTTTTGGTGGGAATTTTTCGGCATTCTCTTCATTAAAATTATTTGATAAATCTAAGTCTTGTTGATTATTTTTATAATTATTAATTGGTGAATTTTGTATATTTTGTTGAATTTGTGGATTTTTATTAGGTTTATCTTCATATAAATCAAAAATTGGAAAAACCCAACCACTTCCATGGCATTTATCACATTGACTACCCAAAGCTTCAAAAAGGCTTTTTTCTTGTCTATGTCTAGTTAATTCTACTAAGCCTAAATCCGAAAGCCTACCAATTTGCGGATGAGCTGGATCATTTTCTAAAAGTTTTTCAAAATGTTCTAATAATTTTAAGCGGTCTAATTTGCTCTCCATATCAATAAAGTCAATTACAATTACACCGCCAATATTTCTTAATCTTAATTGTCTGGCAATTTCAGTTCCAGCTTCAAGGTTTGTTCTTAAAACAGTTTCGCCCGGTGTGCTCGAAGAAGTAAATTTACCTGAATTAACATCAATAACCGTCAAAGCTTCAGTTGGCTGAATATAAACATAACCCCCACTTGGTAATTCAATCCGTGAGGATAAAGCTTCTTTTAATTCGGCTAAAACATTTGACTGAGTAAGTAATTCTTTTGTTTTTAAACCAATTACTTTGGGCGGATTATTAGACCATAAATTTAAATAATAATTAGCTCTCTCTTCGGCTTCTGGATTATCAACTAAAACTTCAGTGATTCCATTATGAAAAACATCTCTTAAAACTCTAAATAATAAATCTCGTGAATCACTCAGCAAAAGCCTAGGTTGTCTTTGAATTTCAAATTGGTCAATTACGAATTTCCATCTTTCCATAAATAATTGCCGAAAATCTTCTTCTAATTCTCTTTCGGTAGCACCCATTGCTTCGGTACGGACAACTAAACCAAAACCAATTGGTGGCTTAAGCAAAGAAGCAATTGATTTCAATCTGGCCCTTTCATTTGATGAATTAATGCGGCGACTCATCACAATATTATTATGTTCAGTTGTCAGAACGAAAAAGCGACCAATTAAAGTAATATTCGTGCTAACACGAGGACCTTTATTGCTAGTTGGTTCTTTGACAATTTGCACTAATAATTTTTGTCGAGGCCAAACTCGATCGGCTAGTGGGCCATTACCCGGTATATCACTGGCATGCAAAAAGCCCATTTTATCCATACCTAAATTGACAAAAACAGCATCAATGCTTGGCAAAATATTTTCAACTCTGGCGGCATAAATTTCCCCGAGCGAGAAATCATTATTTTGTAAAAAAAACTCAATGGCTTTGCCTTTATCCATTAAGGCGGCTAAATGTGCTTCTTCAGCGATAATTAAACTTTTTCCCATATTTTATTTACATTCCGAACTTTTTTATATTTGTGATTTAACTGATTAAATGAAAGAGAGGGTTCAAAATTATTTGAATTATTCTTTAAAATTCTAAAGTTTTCTTTAAAGACAATTAATCAAAGCTTTGAACAGTATGTTTTTTAGGCTAAATCTTAAGATTTTAATTTAATTTTAATTGCCTTAATTTAAAAATTATACCGATTTCTTATTTTATAGTTTTTTGCGATAAATTTGTCTTATTAATTTAATTTTGTCAGATTAATTATTAAGGAATAAGGTATTCTCAATAAATATATGCTTTCAAATCCAGCAAATAATTATATTTTAACTTTAGACACAGCCAGTCTAAAACCGAATTTTTCAATATTTTCGCCAATGGAAGGACTTAAAACTATAAATTTATATAATACTGATTCTGACAAATATGACGCCGCTTATTTTGTAAATTATTTGGTTGAGGCTGGCATAAAAGCTCATGAAATTAATATTTTGGGTATTTGTGATGGACCTGGAGCATTTTCCCCGCTGAGAGCTGGTATTATAATTGCCCGCTTGCTTTATGCTTTAAACCCAAATCTAAAAGTTTATAAATTCAATAAGCTTTATTTACTTTACCGACAATTAAAAGCACAAAATTTAATACCCGCAAAGCAAAATTATATTTATTTAAAAGCTGGTCTCAAAGGTTATTTTAATGAAGTTTATGATCGAGAATTTAATATAATTGAAAAAGCTCATTTAATTGAAAATATTAATGAAATAAATGAGATTAATGAAAGTGAAATTATTATTGAAAATCCCGATAATTACCTTTCTGAGACAATTATGAACTTATTATTAAATGAAAACTGCGAAACTTTTTTGATTAATGATTTACAGGATTTAAAACCAAATTATATAAGAGAACCTAGCGTAACAGCTAAAAAGCAAGTTGTATTTTGAAAACTCTGACTACGGTACAAAATCAAATATTCTAAAGAATTTGAGACTTAGACCCCTCGGCTTACGCCGTTCCCCAAAGGGGACACTCAATAAATCTTTGTTTATTTTGTTTTTCAACATTCAACTTCCCTTGCTAAAAGCACCCTTTGGGGGTTGGGGGTCTAAAAATGAAATTCTTTAGCGAGAGACTTGCAATTGTGATTACTTCAAAGTTTCGCTTCAATCAGCATTTTCAAATTTTCTTTTCATCGAACTCACATTATTTAATAAGCCTTGAAAACAGAAAATCAAAATAATAAATTATTGAATACAGCGTTCAGACCGTCAGCTTATTTTAAATCGAAGCACTCATTCAAGCTTTCTAAAACCAAATTAATTTTATCAATATTTCCGCCGCCACCTTGGGCATAATCAGGGCGACCTCCACCACTACCACCCGAAATAGTTGCCATTTTTTGTACTAAATCTTTAGCAGTTAAATTAGGTATTGGTTCTGAAACTTTAGCGGCATAAATAGCTTTTCCAGCCGATTGAGAGATTAAAATTAAAGAATAATCTTTTTGTAATTTATTGCCCAAATAATCCAAAACTTCCTTTAATTGAGTGAATTCAACTTTGCTAATTAAATATTTATGATTTGAATTAATTTTATGAGTTTTCACTTGATTTAATAATTCTTTTGCCTGAAATTCTAGTAATTGAGATTGCAAATCAACTATTTGTCTTTCAGCCGTTTTTAAATCATCTTGTAAATTCTTGATTCTAGCCGCCAAATCAATTGGTTTAACTTTTAGGTTTTTACTGGCTGTATCAATTAAATCAGCTTTATGACTTAAATAATCCCATAAGCCTTGACCAACTAAAGCTTCAATTCTTCGGTTTCCAGCTGAGACGGCTGTTTCTGAAATAATTTTAAGACCTTCAATTTCACTAGTATTGAAAACATGAGTTCCTCCACACAATTCAATGCTAACTGGCTTTTCAGCTTCATTTCCAATATTTAAAACCCTTACTTCCTGATCATATTTATCACAAAAAAATGCCAAAGCACCTTCTTCAACAGCTTGATCGAAAGACATTATTTTGGTTTTTACAGGCAAAGATAATTTAATCCAAGAATTTACGAAATCTTCAACTTCCTGAATTTGAGCTTCAGTTAAAGCTTTTGGATAACTAAAATCAAAACGAAATTTATTAAAATCCACTAAAGAGCCAGTTTGTTTAATTTCAGAACCTAAAACCTGACGCAAAGCTGATTGTAATAAATGAGTAGCTGTATGATGTTTGCCTAATTCAGTTCGCCTTTTTGGATTAATTTTGGCTTTAACTTTTTGCCCAATTTCAAAACCTTGCCCAACCAAAAACTTTCCTCGATGTATAAATAATTTGCCTAATTGCTTTTGCACATTTTCCACTTCAAAAACTACTTCATTATTTAAATCAGCAATAATTCCTTTGTCTGATAATTGACCACCAGATTCAGCGTAAAAAGGTGTTTGATCCAAAATAATATAGTATTCGTCTTTGTCTTTTCCTTGTCCTAAAATTTTACAGTCTTCAGATATTAAGCTCTCATAGCCAATGAATTTAGTATTTTCGAGTGTATCAATATTTGTATTATCAAAAGCTTTGAACCCAACTGCAAATTTACCCTGATTTGAAATTTCCGAATGTTCGATTTTTGCTTTTTCATAGCCAGCCAAATCAACTTTTAAGTTTTTTTCTTCAGCCAAATCAATCGTCAATTCAAGCGGAAATCCATATGTTGCATATAAATCAAAGGCTTGTTCACCCGAAATTATATAATGGTCTAAATTATTAATTAAATCATTAAATCGTTTTAAACCTCTTTCAATGCTTGTCTGAAAAGCTTCTTCTTCGCTTAAAATTTGACTTTCAATTAATTTATGATTGACTTTAATTTCTGGATAAGCAATATCAAATATTTCATGCAAAGCTGGCATTAATGAATTAAGAAAAGGCTTTTTAAAACCTAATAAATAACCAAAACGAGCCGCTCTCCTGATTAGCATTCTCAATAAATAACCCCGTCCTACATTGCTTGGAATTACTCCATCAGCAATCAAAAAGCTACTACAACGAACATGATCAGCAATAATTTTGAAAGACAAATCAGTTTTTTCGGGGCTAAGATCATTTATATTATTCAAATTAATATTTTTCACGACTTTAATCAAAGGACTCATTAAGTCAGTTTCAAAGACGCTTTGTTTTTTTTGCAAAATAGTAGCTAATCGCTCTAAGCCAGCTCCAGTATCGACATTTGGCTTAGGTAAATTTTGCAAAACTCCGCTTTCAAGTTGTTCATATTGCATAAAAACCAAATTCCAAATTTCAATTGGCTCTGAGCCATCTTTGGGTGCATAATAAATTTCCGAGCAAGGTCCGCAAGGTCCACTAATTCCGCCTGGTGGCCCCCAAAAATTATCCGCGCGTCCCATTTTTATAATTCTTTCTGAGGACAAACCAATTTTTTTATGCCAAATATCAAAAGCTTCTTTGTCTTCTCCGACCTTTTCATCGCCTGCAAAAATACTAACAATTAATTCATCTTTGTCAAAACCATAAACTTCAGTCAGCAATTCCCAAGCCCAAACAATAATTTCTTCTTTAAAATAATCCCCAAAAGAGAAATTGCCCATCATTTCAAAAAAAGTTAAATGGCGGGAAGTTTTACCAATATTTTCTAAGTCTGAATCTTTACCACCTAAACGGACACATTTTTGAACAGTTACAATACGACTGGCTGGTGGCTTTTCATGACCTAAAAAATAAGGCACAAAAGGAACCATGCCCGCATTTGTTAATAATAAAGTTGGATTTTGCGGAACTAAAGAGGCCGAAGGAAGGCTTAAATGTTTTTTCTTTTCACTGAAAAACTTAATCCAATTATTTCTGATTTCCTGATCTTGCATATTTGAAAGGGCTAAATTAAATGAAAATTATAGACGACTTTTAAATTGAATTCAAACTAATAACACTCGCCAACTAAAGTCAATAGTATAAAGTTAAGCTAAAAATACGGCTCTGTATCAGTACTTTCAATATGATATTTACCAACAGGATTCACAAGTCCAACTTCGTTTAATTGACTTAATTGTATAAATTATATTTAAAAAGTAATTCTTATTAATCTTTAAGTTTTAAAGTCTCTTCTGTCTGAGAGCGTTGATTTGTGTTATATTAAAATAGTCTAAATTGCATTCACTCAAGCTAATAATATTTTAGTGAAAGAAAGACAGCATTATTTACCGCACCGCCACAGAAAAAATCGTTGTAATTATTGATTTATTACTATCAATTGATGGTATAGTGTAAAGATGAAAAGAAAAGATTTAATTCGGGAATTAGAAAAGCTAGGTTGGTACTTAAAGAGGCATGGAGGAAATCATGATGTTTGGACAAATGGTCTAGATATTGAGCCAGTTGAAAGACACAAAGAAATATCAGACAGTTTAGTCAAGAAAATCTTAAAAAGAGCGAAATTAAGCAATAGTAGAAAAGGTGATCAAAATGATTAATATACAAGGATTTTTTAGAAGAGAGGGTAGATTTTGGCTGGTTGAGTTCCCAGCATTAGATCAGATTTCCTCTGGAGAAAGTAAAGATCAAGCATTGCAAATAGCCAAGGAATTTGTTGAAATTTTACTTGAAGAATATAATTTGCTTCCATGTGAAATACAAATTAAAGCGTTGAGAAACAAAGTATTTTTAGAGGCTAGTAATCCATCTGCTATTTTTGCTTTATCGCTGAAGCGTCTAAGAGGCTCAAGACCTCAAAAAGAAATATCAGATATTCTACAATTCAAATCTATTAATAGTTATCAGCAATACGAAAATTCTGAAAGAGAACCAAGCATATCTCAAGCAATAAAGCTTCTGGAAGCTCTAAATCCTAATATTAAACTATGCTTAGGTTAATTTAATTAAACAATCCAAACAATTAAACCACTA
>CANLFK010000093.1 GCA_947489925.1 Candidatus Caenarcanales bacterium | reverse complement strand
TCAGTTATTTATTCTCATACAAGAGGGCATATTTCATTTGAAGTATCATTATTTCGTTTATTAAGCAGAATTTTAATAAGCTATATTATTACTTATTTCACTCCGTTTATTTTTATTGGATATTATGTTGTCTTTAAAAAAAATAAAAATTTATACTTGCCACTAATTATTCAGCCATTAGCAATGATTTTATTTTTTCCTCATGGAGCTTATAAACATGTGTTTTGGATTTGTACTCTTATACCATTTGCTTGCTTATCTATTGCTGAGTTTTTTAAAGTATTAAAACAAAAATATATTTATTTAGTAATTGGCATTTTAATATACTCAACTGCTTATACTTTTTATATTAAACATCGTGGACAAACCAATATTTATAAAGATTTAGGTCAAATAATAAATAGTCAAACAAAATCTGATCAAATAATTTATATGTATCCGCCAGAAAACGCATCTGATAAATTGTCTGAGTCTCTTTTAATAGGTTATTATGCAAGTAGAGACATTGTTTTTCTTGACTCTTTAAAATCAAATCCAGCTGTCTTTTGGAGCTGCAATAAAACTATTTGTAAATCAAATTAAGCATTAGCTGGTGAATTCCATAATTTTTGTTCAATAATTCTTCTATTTGTAAGACCTTCTAAATATTGTCCATCAGAGGTTACATAAAAATTAGGCAGTATTTCTCCGACTTTTTGTAAATTTCCGCCAGATTTTGATTTTAAATCTATTAAAGCTTGTTCTCCACCATTATAAGCCAGTGAAATTAATACACCAAATTGATTAGGATTTAATTGACTGCCAAAGTGTTTTTCAACGACTGGACGCAAACCCTGAATCTCTTTTAACATTAAGTCTTCTGCTTCTTCTACGCTTATGCTTCCTTTACTTAATGCTGCTAATACTTCTGGTTTACCACTTAATTCAGATGAACCAAAACCAATAGTTCTATCTCCAGCACCAGCACCCGTATAAGCTTTACCTTCAAACCCTTCAAAAATTTTTATTAACTGTAAAGCAGTTTCTGAAATAAAAGGTGTCATTTCTTTTGCTTTAGACTTAAATGTATTTGAAGTTGGTGGATTAGCTCCTGCAAAAGAACTACCTTGTAATAATTGTCCTAAATCAGCACTTCCACTTCCTGTACTTGTAGCTGCTGAAGATGAACTTGTTGAAGAAGTGTTAGGAGTTGGCAAAGTAACTTGGGCAGAAGGTGGAATAGAAACTTTAAAGGTTGCAATAGTCAGAGGCTCAGGAGTTTTTAATAAAGTATCTGTTCCTTGAGAAGTTTGAGTTTGAGGAGAGGGAGTTGAGCCAATACCTCGAAGTTTATCAAGTTCATTAATAAGAGGTGGAATTTGATTACTCCAAACAGTATTTGTATTATTACTCTGACCAACACTTGAACTTCCACTCATAAGCTTACCCCCTAAATTTATAGTGAAATCCCTTTTATACTATTAATCTTAAAGTGTGATTTTTAAGGTTTGTTTATACTAATTTATTTTTATTAACAGTCTTGGGGATTTTGAATAGCTAATTTTGGCATGGGAAGAAGATTATAAATAAAATCAATTCTTTGATTCAAATGATCAACTTTATCACCAAGCCTATGAATTTCTCCGCCTTGTTTTGCTTGTTCAATTTTTACTTCATTAATTTCAACTTTTACTTCATTAACTTCTTTAGATAAGGTTTCAAACTTAGAATCTATTTTTATATTTAATTTGCTTTCGACATCATTAATTCGATTATTAAAAGAACTCGTAACAGCCCAAAAAAGACCTAAAGAACTAATTATTTGAGCGGCAAACAAACCTAGTGTTGTATTAATTTCCATAATTTGTCTCAACTAAATAAGGTAATTATACCCCAGTAAGACCAAAATAAAATTAACTTTTTCATTCGGGAAGGGTATATAAAAAATAATTAAGGAATATTAAATCGTATTTTAATTAAATGATTGAAGAAGAAGTAAAAACATCTTTTATTAATAATACAAACTCTTTGTTAGAAGCGGAAGACCAATTTAATATTGAGCCAACTGCTAAACGATTAACTGTTGCAGAAATAAAAACTGATTTTGCCAAATTAGAAACAGAAAAAGAATCAGCTGAATTAATTTGGTTGATAGGCTTTTTGGACTGTTTTTTGAAAGAACAAAATCATTTATATATTTTTGATGATTCTGGTTTTATAAAAGTTTTAATAGATGAAAATACAAGCTTGCTCGATACATTTAAAAGTGGAGACTTGGTTAGTATTTTGGGCAGTATTTGTCGCTATGAAAGTGGAGAATTAGTTTTAAAACACCACAAAATCTTAATCATATCTTCGGAGAATTGTTTATCAAAACTTCCAATAAAAAAAACAAATAAAAATAAAGTTAAATCAAATAATACTATTAATATTTTTTCAGATATAAAGAATGATGAAATAAAAGTAGTTGAGACGACAAACACCGACTTAGATTCAGACTTAGATTCAGCAATAAAAGAGCCTCTCATCAAAGTAAAAGATGAAAAAAAACCAATACAAATAATAGTAAAAAAGAAAAATAAACAAAGTCCAAAAAATTTAATTTATGCTTTCATTTTGGCTAATTTGTTTTTCCTGTCTGGGCAAGCTATTTTCATGAATCAAGTTTATAGTTTAGCTACCCAGCAAAAAGAAAACTTTTATAATTTTGCTACTAAATACTATAAAATAAATAAAGAAGATATACCATTATTAAACATTCAAAATACTGAATCAGAGCTAGAAAAAATCGATAAACAAAAAACAAAAAATAATAAAATAATAAAAGATAAGGTTTTTTCATGGAAAAATTTGTCTAAATTAACCAAAAAGAAAAATAATTCTTCTGCTAAAAAAATTACAAAAAATTTATCGCCCCAAACAATTAATAAAATAGAAGAAAAGAAAAATACTGATTTAGAAATTTTAACTTCAGCTCCCGAAGAGGAAAAACAAGAGGTGAAATCAGTTAATCCAGAAAAAGCTTTATTTAAGCCAATTCAATTACCCGAAACAAAAGAAGCTGAAAATCAAATTAAAATTTTAGGAAATGAGCAAAATCTTAATCAATATTCTCAATATGAAACTCAAATAATTAAGCCAGCCCGTGAAGTGAAAGCTGCTGAAGCGGAAAAATTAATTTCAAAAGCTAAAAATACTAATCCTAAAAATAAGAAAAGTGTTTATTTCTTTAGTGATTTAATTGAAAATAGTAAAAATGGACTTTACAAGAACCGAAAATCTGAACCATTTGAAAATCAATAAAATTTTTAATCAAAAGCTCTTTAGCTAAATTAAATGACTTAGATTATGAAAAAACTTAATTAAATAAGGATTAAATAAATTAGATTTAGTTTTTATAATAATTAATTTCATGTTTTATTCTGGATTAATTCAAGACATTAAAGGACAAACTGAAAAAGCCTTTTACGATTTGAGTTTGGTTACCAAAAATATTAATAATTTAAATACTTTTGGTTATAAAGCAGAAAGACCAATGCAATTCGGTGAAATATTAACTGATCAAGCTCCTGAACTGTCTGAAAAAAGCCAAAAATTATTACAACCTGGCAAATTATCAATTACACAAAATCCAAAAGATATTTCGCTGGAAGGACAAGGTTTTTTTGCTTTGCAAGATGAAAATGGAGACACTGTTTTAAGCCGAAACTTAACTTTAAGTGCTAATAAAGACGGTTTTTTGAGTTCGGGTAAATATTTAATCTCACCCAAAATAAAAGTTAATTCGGCTTTTCAAGGTTTTTTTATAGAGCTAGACGGCACAATTAAAGGTATTGATTCAGATGGTTTAAAAACTAAATTAGGCTCTCTGAGAGTAGTAAATTATCCAGCTAGTGATAAATTAAATTTTAATGGTTTAGTTTATTCTCCCAAAGAAGAAGCTGGCAAAGCATTTCCTGTCTGTTTAGGTCAAGATGCACAAACTAAAGTTAGACAAGGAACTCTTGAAAGCTCAAATGTTGATATACCGCTCGAAATGTACCGTTTTACTGATGCAAATAAAAAAATTACTACTTTGGCTCGTATTGTTCAGTTAATGACTAGCTCAGAGCGGGAATATATTAGAAGTATTACAAGTGCAATTGGCTAATAATAATTCAAAATTCGGGAAAAATATATAAATGTCAAGTTTATCTTCAATTAATGGCTTAAATGGCTTATCTGGTTTATCTGGAGTGAATGGCTTAAATGGTTTGAACGGTTTATCTGGAGCAACAACTTCTTTGACTGGAACAGGTGGAACAGAATTTGATTCCTTAATTAGTGGTCTGCAAATCGGTCCAAACCTCAATAATATTACTAGTGGAAGTTCTGTAAACTCTCAAGCAATTTCCACAATGACTGAAAGTGCTCAAGCGGCTACTTCTCTTTTATTAAATAAAATTGCTCCTTTGCAAAATGCTCCCGAAAGTTTATACTCTAGTTCGGCATATGGTACTTTACATGGCGGTTTATCAGTCATTGATATTTTAAGTTCTGTCTTTAATGGTGTTGCTGGCTTATTACCAATAAATGGAAAAGTTTCCAAATATGCACAAGCGGCAGGCCCAGCACTTGGAGCAATTGGTGGTGTTATTGGCTCTTTGCAAAGTCTTAGAGTTGGTTTAACTGCTCAGCCTATTCAACCGCAATCTGATCCTTCAGCTCTGGAAGATTATGAATCAACTATTGATTTAGACGCTTAAAGATTATTTTGCAAAGCCAGAATTGCTATCTCAGAACGACTTTTGGCTTTTAGCTTTAATTTAATATTACTCAAGATTTCAGTATAATTATTAGCTGATAAATTTAAATCTTTTTTAATATCAAAATCATTTTTGCCTTGAAGAATTAATTTTATAATTTCGCTTTCGCATTCATTTAAAAGGGCTTTGAGTTTTTCTTTTTCTTTATACTGGGAATTTTGAAAGAATTTAATTACTTTGCCCATTAAGTCAGTGTCAATAAAAAATAAACCACTCCATAAGTTCTTCAGAGCTGCATTAAGATTTTCCTCAAGCTTTTCAGTTTCAATAAATCCATTACAACCAGCCAAAATCAAATTATACAAATTAACACTTTCAGTAAAATGACTTATAATTAAGTTTTTATATTTTTTTAAATCTATCGGCAAATCCAATATTTGCTTTTCATTATTGCCAATTAATATTAATAAGCTTTTTTCTTTATTATTATTTCGATTTATAAAAGCATTCAATTCTGAATATTGCTCAATCTCAAAGTCTTTCAACAAAAACAAAAGCTTGTTTAAGTCAAATTCTGGATCAAAGTTAATTAAACAGATTTTATATTTCATTTCTAATCTTAATTCTAATTAATCTATTGTCCAAATTAAAACTTTTCTATCAAGTTTCAAAATTCAATCAATTATTTTATTTAAGCTTAAAGTTCCCTTAAAAACACTTTTAAGTAATAAATTTTAACTATTAAATATTTTACTTTTGATCGAGATCAAGGTCTTTTATATGTTTATTGAAATCTTTTGGTTCAACTTTACTCATCCAGCGGGAAAAGCGAATTGATTCCATTAACTGAATATATTCTTGTAATAATTTTAATAAGTTTTTAGCTTGGCAAGATTTGGGCACTATTATAAATAAAGACTTGGCTTTCAGCTCCTGAAGTTTAAACTCAGCTTGCAAAATATTAGTTACATTATCTCTACTAGGATTTTCTTTTAGTCTTTTACTCATCCAAAGCGGCAATAAATTTAAAATTGGTTTTTCCAAATCTAAATGAGGCTTAATAAAATCTGCTAAAGCCCTAAAAATATCACTTTTATTATTTCTGCGACTTTTCACTTCTTAAGCCTTGATTAGGTTTTTCTCTTTGGCTAAAATAGTGGCTTCTTCAATTAAAGCTGGTATCAATTCACTTTCGGGTAATCTTTTATATATTTCACCATTTTTCACCAAAATACCCACTGGCACTCCATCTGGACCAATTCCACCAAATGAAACTCCAATATCAGCATGGGCACTTTCGCCAGGTCCATTCACAGCACAACCCATTACCGCTACTGTCAGAGGCAAATTTAATTTATCTAATTCTTTTTCGACCTTTAAAACCCATTCCTCAAAGTTTTTAGTCGCAATTCTTCCGCAAGTTGGGCAACTAATTAAGTTTAAACCATCTTTCCGAATACCCAAAGACCTTAATATTTGTTTGGCTAATTCGATTTCTCGCACTGGATCGCCCGTTAATGAAACTCTTAAAGTATCACCAAGTCCTTCAGCCAACAAAGTCCCAATTCCAATAGCTGATTTAATCGATCCTGAACCGACTGGACCAGCTTCAGTAACGCCCAAATGCAAAGGATAATCACATTTATCAGCCATCAATCGGTAAGCCTGAATCATAGTTTGCACATCACTGGCTTTCAATGAGATTTTTATTTGGTCATAATTTAAATCTTCTAAAATCCGAATATGAGATAAACCGCTCTCAACCATGGCTAAAGGAATATTATCAGCATATTTTTCAGCAAATTCCTTTTCCAGAGAGCCCGCATTTACGCCAATTCTAATCGGTAGCATTCTTTCTTTGGCCGCCGCCACCACTTCTTGGACTCTTTCTTTTTTGCCAATATTACCGGGGTTTAAACGCAAACCATCTATGCCAGCTTCAATCGCTTTAATCGCTAATCGCCAGTCAAAATGAATATCAGCAATAACTGGAATTAAAGACTCTTTGACAATGCTAGATAAAGCCTTAGCCGCCTCAGCATTTGGAACAGCCACCCGCACAATTTGACAACCCGCTACCGCTAAAGTTCTAATCTGTTCGAGAGTTGCTTCAATGTCTTTGGTATCAGTTGTACACATTGATTGAATTGAAATCGGGGAGTTGCCACCAATCTCAACATTTCTAACTTTTATTTGTTTGCATTTACGGCGTGGAAAAGACTGCATAAAAATATTCTGAAATTTAAAATTTTAAAGTTTAATCATAATTGTTTTTTTATTTAATGTCGCTTAAATTTTTGCTGTGAATTTTATAAATTAATTAATAAGCTTTGATTTCGTCTTTTTCAATGATCATATTATCACCAGACTGCCTAAGAACAAAAAAACCTTCCTTTTTCGCCAAATTAGCCACTTCATCGGAGAAAGCAAAACCTGCAATGGCACAGTAAATTTTAAGATCTTTTTTTTCTGGTACTAATATTCTAAAATTAGGAATTTTTTTCTCTTTCATCTGCTCAATTAAATTTGGATGAACTTTGTATTTAGTCTCGACAATAATTACTGAATTACCATTCCAAAGCAATATATCAAATTCATCTTGAATACCTTGTCTGCGAGGCGGTTTAACATTAGCTTCGGCATAATCAACTTTTATTCCTTCAAATTCTTTTTTATCTCTGACAGCATTCCAGAAGAAGTCTTCCGCATAATCTCCATTATTATTTGATATATTGCCAAGTTTTATGCCAATCCGTTCCAATTTTTCATCAGTTTTCTTCATTTGTTCATCAGTTCGCTTCATCTGTTCATCAGTTTGAGCCTGCTTAATTGTTAAGTCAGCCAACATTTGTCTAATTTCTTGAAACGAATAATCTTTTTTCTCAGAATCCATAGATTTATTTTTTATTTTTCAGTAATTAAATTATACCGCCTAGCTATGTGAGTTTTGATACTTGCTTTTTTGTTCATTTAAATAATCACGCAATGCTTCCATTGAACCCGTCCAAAAATTTCTTTTCGTATAATCAATTCCTTCATAATTTAGTTGCAGAAAAAATACTGGCTTTTCAGACTTTATAACATAGTGACAGCAAGGCAGATAAATATTTTCATGATCTGGAATTCTTAAATCAAATTCAGCATCAGACCAACAATGAAAACCAGAATCTTGATATTCAAAGCCATTTTCATAAATATAAATATCATAATATTTTGTAAAAGTAGCAATTAATGATCCAGTCATAATTAATCCAATGCTAATACCACTCGAAAAAATCAAAAGAATAAATGCGGCTATATTTTTGTGAAAAGTATTATCTTGAGGAATGTCAAATAGATTTATATTTATTTCTTTGGTAAACAAAAAAGACTGAATGAGAGACAAAATAACGCTGAGAATAGCAATACAAAAGCAGATTTTTATACTTTTCCAAATAGCTTTTCGGTCTGGCTTTAAAACCGTAATTAATTTACCTGCTGACATTGATTTCTTATTTCAAAGAGAAAACTTATAAAAAACATATTCCCAGAGAGGTGATTTTTTTATTCTGAATCACAGATGGACGCAGATGAAAAGATGACACAGATACTTTAGATATTATCTTTCGGCTTTGAGAGAGCTTTAATCTTTAGTGGGAAAATTATGTATAAAATATCTGTGAAATCGGTGTTATCTGTGCTAATCTGCGATTCAGACAAATTAATAAGCTTTGATTTCGTCTTTTTCAATGAGCATATTATCACCAGACTGCCTAAGAACAAAAAAACCTTCCTTTTTCGCCAAATTAGCCACTTCATCGGAGAAAGCAAAACCTGCAATGGCACAGTAAATTTTAA
>CANLFK010000092.1 GCA_947489925.1 Candidatus Caenarcanales bacterium | reverse complement strand
CAACATTGACTTGAGCGGTTGAGCCAAATAAAATACCGCTTGGATTAACCAAAAAGACTTTTCCGTTTGAATTAATTGAACCAAATATTTCAGAACCAATTCCGCCCGTTACCCGATTTAAAATGGCTGACTGAGAGCTAGGTAAATTGAAATTAACGGTTGCATTTTGACCAACATTAAAACTTTGATAATTAGCAATTGAATTATTTGCTCCAGTCAAGACATTTAAAGTATTTGCAGTTTGATTAAACTCTATATTACCTGCTACAGACTGATAGCCCGTTGGTAAAGCATTTATAGCTGGCTCAGCTTGGACAAACGAAGCATTAGAAACCAAAACTAAAGACAAACCCACCACTCCACAACTATGCAGAAAATCTTTTCGTCCATTCACAATACCAATTAAAAAAGAGCCAAACTTTTTATACCATTGATCTTCACATTTATTCATTTTGACGGCATTAGAGTAGGATATTTTGGCTGATTTAAAGTTAGATTGTTTCATTATTTTATTATTGGATTGTTTAGAATTCAGAATTTTAACTTCACTATTTCATTAGAAATTCACTTTAAATGCTCAAGTTAAAGATTTAGTTAAGCTTTACAGAAGTAAATTTTAGTACTTGATCATTGCTGAATATCATAACTTATTGTTTATACTTTACATTGCAAAAACTATTAAGACTTAATGAAATTATTGACCATGATTTTCTAGAAAAATAGATAGTAAAAAGGCCTGATAAGGGAATGAAAAAATTGTAAAAAACGGCCTTCTAAAGAGAAGACAAAAATGTAAACACAAAGACTGTGAATTTAATCAATCAGTTGAGGCATAGTTTAAAAAACATTGTGATATGTCTTTATTTTTACCAGTATTACTATCTTTTTAGATCTCTGTCAAATTATTATCAGTAATTGGTTTATTTCTATTTTTAAGATAATAATCCAAAATGACATTCAGTAATCCAGCCATTGGAAGAGCAAAGACCACACCAGTAATGCCAGCCGCTTTCGCTCCGATAAAAACTACCAAAATTATTACTACTGGATGAAGACCAATAGCATTTCCCATAATACGAGGAGTAAGAAAATTATCTTTAATGATTTGAGTATAAAACATATAAGCTCCGAAGGCGATGAGAGCTTTAATTAAAGGGTTGCCCCAGAGAGGATTTGGATCAAATAACATAACTAAAGTTCCTAATCCAATGCCCATAAAGCCACCAATGACTGGAATAATTTCGACTAAAGCTTGCCAAATACCTAATAATAATGCGTATCGAGAGCCTAAAAGTGAATACATAAAAAAGACATAAACACCACTAAAAAATGATAATTGTACTTGTCCAATAAAATACCCTCTCAGACAGCGGCTTAAATCATGTCTTAAATTGTTGGCATGTCTAGTATATTCTTCAGACAAAGGCCTGATTAAACCGTTCCAAATGCGAGGTCCATCAATTAAAAAATAAACTGATAAAACAATAGTTGCTAAGCCAGAAATAGCAAAATTAATAGTATTAAAAGCAAATTCAAAAAATTGATTGAGAGCTTTTTGTCCAAAATTAGTAATTGAATGGCTTAATTCCTTAGAAATCAGTGCTAAATCAAGTGTATAAGGAAATCCGCTTGCATTAATTTGTCCATTATAATTAATTAACCAAGACTGAAATTTCTTCAAATAAGACGGTATTTGAGCAGTTAAAGATTGAGTTTGCAAAATTAAACTAGGAATAACAAAAACAATAAATAAAATAGCAATTATGATAATTAGCGAATAAACCATAGCAACAGCCCAGCCACGATTTCTGATTTTAAGTTTTGCCTGAATAAAATCAACACTGCCAATTAATAAATAAGAAATCAAAATTGAAAAACCAACAATGCTCGTTACATCACTAAAATAATTACATAATCTGCTAATTCCCCATAAAATAAGACCAAGCAAAACTATAATTCCGCACTGGAAAAATCTTTTTTGCCAAATAGCTAATTGTTCTGATTCTGAAAAGCTCATAGATTAACAATTTATCATAAGATTTTATTTAGAAAAAATTTTTTAATTCGAAAATGTCAAAAACTTTAATTTTAGGTTTTATTTATTATTTGTTATTTTTTGGACTTTCTCCAATTAATGCTTTTGGTCTGGATTTAAGAATTTCTTTATTTCAGGCACAAGCTAATAATTTGCCCAAAAAGATTTTAATTACTGGACAATTCAAAATACTTAATTCTTCAAATCAAATTTTCAATGGAAAATATCAAATTGCTTGTATAAATCAAAGTTTAGAATTAAAGTCAATTGATTTAAAACCCAAGATTTTAGAACAAAAGCCTTTTTTTATTTTGCAAGGTCGCTCCATCAGGCTGCAATTTGACCGAATTAATAGAGCTTATCCAAATATTATAATTATTAAACCAGATAATTTGTGCAAACTGCACTTTGAAAATATTATTAGCGAAAAAGATTATATAAATATTGTTACTGGTAGTGAAATGCCAAATACTTGGCCAGCTGAAGCTTTAAAGGTACAGGCTATTTTGTCGCAAAGTTTAATGAAACAAATGCTAATTAAACAAAAGCAAAACAAATTTAAAATTTATGATTCGACTCAACAGCAGGCTTATTTAGGCTTAGATTATGTTAATGAAAATATTAAAAAATCAGTAAATGAGGTTTGGGGCAAATATTTAAAACAAAAAGAAATTTATTTTCATGCTGATTGTGGCGGGCAAAATACCAGTCCAGTCTATTTTTCGGGACAAACAGAGAGTGCAAATTTTAAAAGTATAAAATGTCATGGTTCGCAATTATCACCATTTAATAAGCCGCATATTTTTCAATTATCTAAAATAAAATTTCAAAAGTTGTTTAATTGTTCCGAACTAAAAATCATAAAAAAAGACGAATCTGGAAGACCTTTATTAATGGAGCTTTGCCATAAAAAACAAATATCAGCTTATAAATTTTGGTTAAAAATCGGGCAAAACTTTGGCTGGGACAAAATACCAAGCACTTTATTTAGCTTAAAAAGTAATAAACAAAATTTTATTTTTACTTCAATTGGAGCGGGACATGGAGTTGGTGTTTGCCAATGGGGGGTTTATGATTTAGCGACCAAAGGAAAAAACTATGAAACTATTTTAGATTTGCAAAACCAAAACTGAAAGCAATAATATTAATACTCAAACTATTTTGCGGGAAATTATGAAATTAGAAAATAAAGTAATTGGCATAATTGGGGCTGGCTTAATTGGAGGTTCTTTAGCTTTAAATTTGGCTCAGCAAGGCTTAAAAGTCGCTTTATTGGTCAGGAATAAACAAAATTTTATTGATAAAAACGCCAACAAACTCAAAGCAAATTCATTTTATTTTATTTCAGAAGATTTTTCAGATTTACAAAAATGTGATTTTATTTTTATTTGTACGCCTTTGCGTGAGATTTTAAACACCTTAGAATTAATTATTCCTTATTTAAAACCTGAAGTAATAATTACTGATGTTGGCAGTGTCAAAACTAATATTTGCCAACAAGCCCAGTTAATTTTAGCTAAAACAATAAATATTAACTTTGTAGGTGGTCATCCAATGGCTGGAACAGAAAAAATTGGTTTTGAAAATGCTTTTGCAGAATTATTTACCAATAGACCTTGGGCTTTAATGACAGAAGCTCAAAAATTTCCAGAATTAATTGAATTGATTAGCCTAACAAAAGCAAATATTATTTTTACAGCGGCACAGGAGCATGATCAAGCAGTTTCTTTAATTAGCCATTTGCCTTTATTATTGTCAATTGGGCTTTTAAATACAGTTAATAATTATGCAGACTCTAATATTAAAGATTTAGCTTTGCAATTAGCTTCAAGTGGATTTGATGGAATGACTCGTTTGGCTAAAGGAAATCAAGTTTTAAATGAAGATTTATTAAAATTAAACTCCAGTCAAATTCAAAAAGCTTATCTTCAGTTTTGCCAAGAAATTAAGACTTGCTTTTAAGGTTTTCCAGAATAATTGGCTGGTTGAAAATCTTCATCATCTTCATCATCTAAAGAATTATCAGCACTATCACTTTTAAAAGCCATTTCTTGGTCTAAAATGCCTCCCAGTGAAATTAAACCAATAGCTCGTAATTGATCAACTTGAGATTGATTGTACTGCACAATAGATCTAACTTTATTTACTAAAGCATTAACATAATTCCTTTGAGTGTCAATTAAGTCAATATTAGTACCAACTCCATTTTGTAATCTAATACGAGCTAATTTAATAGCTTCAGTTGCTGCTTCCAATTGTCTTTCAGCGGCAGATATTTGCTTTTCAGCGGCATTACTTCTCAAAAATGCGTCTCTGACTTCAGTCTCAACTGTCAAAATTTCATTTGAAAGTTCCAAGCTAGCCTGACGAGACAAAGCTTTATTCTGATTAATAGGTGCAATTTGACCTAAACCCATACCAGTCAAAATAGGCATTTGTAAACCAACTTCTCCTAAGCCCAAAGCTTTATTACCAAAATATCCAAAAGAATCTGTAAATGAAGGATCATTTCTTTCTGTAATAGCTCTGGCAGTTAATTGAGGGGTTACTGCCGAAACAATTGATTCTGCTACTCTTCTTTTAGCCGCTTTTACAGCAAATTGACGACGAGTAATATCTGGTCTATTAGCTAATGCCATGCTCACCAAATCATCCATTATATATTCGGAGCTAATTAAAGTTTTTTTATAAATTTGGCTTTCTTCTAGTCTTAAATCAGTGCCTAAAGGCATATTTAAAGTATTTAATAATTGAATTTCTGCAATACGAGCATTTGATTGCTGTGCAATAAGAGCTAATTCATTTTCGGCTAATTGTTCTTTGGCTTGCAAAACAGAAAAGCGAGTTCCAACACCAGCTTCATCAAGTTTTTCATTGAGCTTTAATTGTATATTTGCTTGTCTTACAGCCTCAATTCTAACGGCTAATTCACCTCTAGCTCTCATAACATCATAATATTGATTAGTGATTTGTCTCATTAAATCTTGGAAAGCAGCTCCTTTTAATTTAGAAGTTGCCATCCAGTCATAATAACTAGCCAAAGTACTAAATATTTCTGATGGAGCAAAACTATATGAAATTCCAAGTTGATTTTGGTGGCGAGTTCCAGTTTGTGATAAATCTCTTAAATTATAATTAGAAAAAGTATCTGGCAAAAGTCCCGAAGTTGTACCCCAAAAACGCCATTTATCCCGAGCAACAGTTTGATCTACTATCCTTAAAGGCAAATTTGAGTCTAAGCCAATTAATAAAGCTTTTTCTAGGCTTAAATCTAAAATATCAGCTGAATTCACATCTAATTCAATCGGATCTAAAATATCAGAGGCAAATCTTTCGGATAAAGGTTGATCCAGAGGTAATTGTGATTCCAAATTTATTCCCGCAGGATCTCTATCAGAATTCATTAAAGAATCAGAGTCTGAGTCAGTTTCAAGACTTTGTTTTTTGACCTCTTCCAAAATTTGAGAAGCTCTCTGCGGATTATAGTTTTTCACCTCAAGCTTATTAGTCGAGGTATCTGGTATATCTGAATCAACTTTTTGTTCGGGAATTTGAATTTGCCTTTTTACTTGTAAGCTGGGATCGTTTTCATCAAAGTCATTCCATATACTTTTACTTTGTTTTTCTACGGGCTCAGCTAATAAACTTTGTCCAGAAATTACAAGGCAAGATAAAACTAAAGAGAAATACAATTTAGCTCTAAATCCTTTCAATACTTGTTGGTCTTTCATAATCAAGTTAGTAAAAAAAATATTATAAAACATTTGAGGTTTCTTTATATTTCATGCCACACTTTTTAGAAAAATATAAATATTGTTTAAGTCTTTTTAAAATTAGTTTATGTTAGCCACTTTTCAACTTAAGTTCTTTTTGCATCATAAAAACCTCGAGTCAAAATATTGGATCGCCCATACAATATTGCTAAAGTATTAATTTCTGGTGTTATTATATCGCAAGCTTTACCCGTTGCATCAGCCTGAAAATACATACATTCACCAGTATTTGGACTATGCCCCATTAAACCTAATACATGACCTAATTCATGCACCAAAGTCTGAAAACCATGATCTTTGCCAGAACGATTATATTCATCTACTTGTTTAGCACTAAAATACTCTTCAGCAATAGTAACGGTGGCATGAGTAATTATATTTTCTTGTAAAGTATTTCCTTTAAAATTATAAGTTTTTCCAACAATAGCCTTATCTGGTCCAGCTTCTCCCATTCGGTCTTTTTCGGAGGCGGTCGCTACTTGTATAAAAATATCAGCTCTCTCTGGATCAGTTACACGAGTAAAAGTAAATAATTTGGATTTATGAGCCCACCAATCAAAAGCCCTACGAATTTTACTATCAGACAGTCTGCGGGCTGCCAAACGATCTATATAATAAGTCAAATCAGTTTTATGCCAACGATATAAATTTCCATCTTTTATAATTCCAGTTTCAAAAAAGTTATGATATTTTTTATCGTCAATATCTTGCAATGGAGCTACTTCAAATTGATTAGCTGGAATTAAAGCTTGATTATTATTAATTTCAACAGCTTGATTATTTGTGTTTAAACTTGCACTAGCATTTGATTGAGTATCTTTGGAAGCAATAACTGGCGTTTCATGTAAAAGCATTGGCAAACCAATTTTAATAAAAAAGTAGCTTCCAGCACACAAAAGTACAAAAACTACTGCTAATAAACCTTTCATAATTTATAAAACCAAAAACTTTAAGTAAACAATTTAAACCACTTTTTTATAATTCAACTAAAAATCTTTGGGTTTTCCATGCTTTTCACACCCGAATTAAGTATTAAACCGAATTATAATTAGATTTTAAATTATTAATGTTATTGATTTACGCTGAACGGAAGCAAAAAAGACTCAGACTGGCAAAAGAGAAGGCAATACAAAGAAGTAATTGTGAGTTTGGATAAATTAAGCGAATAAACTGGCATAAATTTTATTATGAGCGATAAAAACGAAAACCTAGAAATTGCCATTGAAAAGTACGAAAAAGGTAGCCACGAAGAAGCATTTGATTGCTTAAATAAATTACTTGAAACTAATAAAAATAATTCTCAAGTTTACCATTCGGACTTAAACCAGACGAAAATGGCTTTATCCCTCTTCACTTCCCTCAGTTTGGGCTTTAATTTCACCCGCACCATTGGTTAGTAAAATAATAAACAGCAACTGTTTTATAAAAAAAATATAATAATTTAGATAAAGTACTTTTCCCGCAACCATTTTCACCAGTAACAACCGTAATTCCATCAATAATAATATCAGCACTTTTAACGGCTCTGAAACTATCGATTTTTAATCTAATTTGAGGTGGTTCTGAAGTATTCATTTTTGTTTTTCACTTTTGTTTAGGCGTTTTTTCAAATCTTTAAAGCTAATTTTGCGTTCGATATACGATGGCGATCCTGCTGGTAATAAATTCAGCACTCCCTGCGGTAATCGTTCTTTGAATAATACAAACGTTCCTTTTAAATCTGCTTTCAACCAATATCCTCTGCAACCACCAGCAAAGTAATCATCTTTATAATGAGAATTAGGACGTTTATCTTTATAAAAAGCAATAACATAATATTGATCTTTTTCAAAGAATTTAGCCAAAGGAATACGACCACACTCGCAGCCCCAATCCGTTCCAATGGGTAAAATTTTACGAGTTTCTTTACCTTTGTAAACATCTAAAACTTTGACTTCCATTTGATTAGGAAAAAGATATCGATCCGAAGGTTCTAAAGGTTTTTCCAAATGTTCTAGAATCTGAACTAAAGCCACAAAATCAGACTTAGGAGCAACCTCAAAAAAATCTCCACCCCATCTTGATTTACACGCAAATACCACCCCTGAAAGAGAATTTAAAATAATAAATAATATCAAAACCGATATTACTTTTTTCCTAAACTTTTTTTTATTAGTGTTTTACTCATTTGTTCCTAAACATTAAACTTAAACTCAATAATATCGCTACTTTGCACAGTATATTCTTTGCCTTCTAGTCTTACTTTTCCAGCATCTTTAGCTAATTGTTTGGTGCCATAATTTAATAAATCGTCCCAGCCAACTACTTCTGCCTTAATAAAGCCTCTCTCAAAGTCTGTGTGAATTGCTCCAGCGGCTTGAGGTGCTTTACAATTAATCGGAACTGTCCAAGCCCTAGCTTCCATTTCGCCTGCTGTAAAATAAGTCATAAGTCCTAAAGCTTTAAATGAAGCCTGAATTAAACTTTTCACGCCCGATTCATTAACTCCCAAACTTTGTAAATATTCATTGGTTTCTTCTTCGGATAATTCAATTAATTCCGCTTCGATTTGGGCTGAAATAGCTATTAATTCAATATTGTTATCGATATATTTACTCAAAGCCAAATATTGTGGGTTTTCTAAAGGTTTGGCTAATTCTGCTTCTTTTAGGTTTGCGGCAATAATAAATGGTTTAAAGCTTAATAAATTTAAATGTGCAATTAAAGATTTGTCTTCGGCTGTCAATTCAGGTAATTTAATATTTAGGTTTTCAA
>CANLFK010000091.1 GCA_947489925.1 Candidatus Caenarcanales bacterium | reverse complement strand
CTACCAGTTTCTTCCAGTAAATATCCAAAAGGACTTGGTGCTAAATCAATTATGAAAGCTTTAAATATATTAGCTGAAGCTACGCCGCAACAGAAAGTTTATATTAGTTGTTTTTTTGGCAAACACCGTACTGGTTTAGTGGTAGCTTTATATCAATTTACTAGATTATATGCTCAAGATAAACAAATGGCCTGTTCTCAGATTGGTAATTCAAAAGACAAAATTTTTGTACAAATGAATTCGATAGCCGCTTTGGGTACATTAACATATGATATGCCAAAAGAATTTCAAGACTTTTATAAAGATTTTGCTAAATCCGTCTGTGAGGAAAGAAGTGATGAATTTTTTAAATCTTTATAGTTATAAAAACAATCAAAATTAAAATGCAAACAATTAATAATTTGTTTAAATACTCACAAAAGAACTTGTTTTCTAGACTTTTACTATTAAACATATTTTTATTAAATACTATTTGTATTCTTCCAAGCTCAGTCCATAGTGAAAATGAATATTTGGAAGGTAAAGTTGAAATAGCAGAAAATGTTGCAGTTGATTCAAGCGATAAATTAGAAAAATCAGAAGAATTAAAAGAAGTAAAAATAAAACCAATAGAAAAAAATGAAACTATTATAGAAAAAGACTTACAAGACTTAAAAGAGTCAGACGAATTATCAGACCTTGAAATAGAAGACGAAGACATTTTTGAACCCAAATTTGTAGATGCTAACTTAGCGGGAAATTTAAGTAAATTAGAAACTTTTTCAGCTTTAGAATTAGACACAGCTTGGCATAGTCATTCTTTTAATTGGGAAAGCCAACAATTGCATGATTTGTTTTATGAATATGATTTGAAACAACCAACCGAAAAATTTGAACTAAATGGAAAAACTTTAAGAGTAGCTAGTTTTAATTTAAATCGTGGTTATGAATTAGAAAAACTAAAATTGATTTTTGAACCAGATGTCGCTTTCAAAAAGATATTAAATGAATTTCCAGAAATAAGTGAAACCGAAACTTATAAACAAGCTATAGACCAAATTACAAAAAAAGCTGTCAAAAATAGTTTAAGTAGTTCCGAAAGAATTAAAGATTTTGATAATAGTCTTTTAGAGCTTTTAGACCCAGATATTTCTAATTTTACGCATATTTTTCCAGTTCAGCGTATTAAAAAAACTAAATTAAAATACAAATTCAATTATTTTGCTGGACTTTATGAATTGGCAAAGGAAATGAATCATTTGGCTCATGCTGATTTAATCGCTTTACAAGAAATTGACTGGGGAATGCCAAGGACTAATTATGTCCATATTGTGAAAGAAATTGCCGAAGCAACTGGTATGGGATATGCGTTTGGAACAGAATTTATTGAATTTCAAGATGATGGAAAACCTTATTCAAAAGTTGAAAACCTTGATGAAAACTTATTTAAAGGACTTCATGGTAATGCAATTTTATCTAAATGGCCAATTCAAAACCTAAAAGTTCATCGTTTCAAAGAGTCTTTCACCGAAGATCTTTCTCTTAAAACTTTAAAGCATAGACGCTGTTATGATTGGTGGAAAGAAGAATTGCCAAAAGTTGGACCTTTTGAAGCTTTGATTTATAAATTCGGCAAAATTGTCTTTAAAGAAAAAGCGATTGTTCCTTCAGTTAGAGCTGGATCAAGAATGGCTTTAATCGCAGATATTGCAACACCAGCTGGAGCAATTACTTTTATTTCAACTCATTTAGAAAATCGTGGAAGCCCAAAATGTAGAAGAGAACAAATACAAGACATATTACAAGAAGTAAAAAATAGAACTGATCGTCCAGTGGTAATTGCAGGTGATTTAAATACGACACAAGAAGAGGCTCGCAGACCATATTTTCGCCATGCTGTGTATTGGTATATAAAAAATCAATTTGAATTATCAACTTTAGCGGCTAGTTTAGCTACTGGAACGGGATTATACTTTTTAGATTTGGGCTTTCCTGTTCTTAATCCAGTTGCAGGTTTAGTACAATTTGTTAATCAGATGAGAGAATGGAGAAATCCGCCTGGTATTGGCTCTGCGGAAAGAAAATTATTCAGACAAGTAATTCAGAAATTTCGCTTTGAAGATGGTACTGTTTTTGATACTCGAGGAGAAAAAACTTTAAATCAGAGAAATACCAAAAGATTTTTAGCGGATTCCAATCAAACAACGCCTATTGGTTATAAACCGACTTATTGCTTTCAGCAGAATTATAAAAAATTATTTTGCATGAAATTAGACTGGATTTTTGTTAAGGCAAATTTAAATAATCAAACTCGCAAACATAAAAATCGGCATTTGGCTAATAATGCTTGGGCTCCGTCTAATCCAAGAACTTTATTTTATTCAACTTTTTTAGCTGGCTTATCCGACCATGCCGCAATTACCACAGATTTACTATTACCAGAATATGATGAATAGCCTAAAATAATTGCTGTAGTATTAGTTCAAAACAGTTTTAATATTCTTCAGCAATTCAAAAGCCTTAGCGAAATTATTATCATCTAAAAGTTTGACCAAAGCACTACCAACTACCACTCCGTCAGCTCCTTTTTCTAAAGCTTCTTTCGCTGTTTCTGGATTATTAATACCAAAACCAATCACAACAGGTAAATTTGGCTTGATTAATTTGATTTCTCTAATAATTTCGCTTAAATTAGCACTTAAATCTTTTTGAGTACCAGTAATTCCAGTAGTTGAAACTAAATATAAAAACTCAGAACTTATTTCAGTAATTTGCTTAATACGGTCTGGTGTACTAGTTGGAGCAATTAAAAAAATTAAATTCAAATCATTTTCTTCACAAATTTGCTTAAATTCTTGGGCTTCTTCAAAAGGTAAATCTGGTATTAAAATAAATTGTCCACCACTTTCTTTCCAGCATTTGGCAACCTTTTCAAGGCCATAACACATTAAAGGATTATAATAACTGAATAAAATTAATTTGCTTTTTTGTGGCTTATAAATTTTTAGGTTTTCAAATAAAATGTCCAAATTCATGCCATTTTTTAAAGCTTTAAAAGAGGAATTTTGAATAGTAGAACCATCAGCTAAAGCGTCTGAATGAGCTAAACCAACTTCAATATAATCAACACCAATTTTATCGAAAGCCTGAATGATTTGGCTAATTGAATTAATATTAGGATGACCAGCGGTGAAAAAAGGAATTAAAAGTCTTTTCATATTGTTGAATAATAACATAAGCTTTACTTTGTTCGTGGATCAATTCTGCTTAATAAATAATCCGATAAAAAGCTCCCAAACATCAACATTACCGTTCCCAAAAGTAAATTAAACATAATTAAATTAATATCCAGTTTTCTCGCAGCTTCCAAAGTTAAAGCTCCAATACCAGGATAAGCCAAAATCATTTCGGTTAAAGCCGCTCCCGAAACTAAACTGGCAAATTCAAAGCCTAATAATGTAATCAAAGGATTAATTGAATTCTGAAGAGCATGATTCCAAAAAATACTGTTTTCAGAAATGCCTCTTGCCCTAGCAGATTTAATATAATCTTCATTTAAAGTATCTAAAAAATTAGCTCTCATTTGCCTAATTAACCCGCCAACACTGATAAAAGTTAAAATAATTATCGGTAAAATTAAATGCGAAATTAAATCAAAAAACTGCTGGAAAATATTTAATTCAGTAAAATTAGCACTAGTTAAGCCTCCAATCTTGCCAAAGCCTATTTTTAAAGCAAAAGCCAAAATGAAAATTGCCAACAAAAAAGCAGGCGTCATTAAACTAATTGATGAGAAGTTTAAAATTAATGAATCAGTCCATTTATTTTTGTGAATTGCCGCCCAAACACCTAATGGAATACTAATCAACCAAGTGAAAAATAAAACTAAAATATTTAAAATCAAAGTATTTCTTAAAGGTTGTGCAATGGCTTTTAAAACTGATTCACCTTGCTGAGTGAGTCCAAAGTCAAATTTGACAAAAATACCGTCTAACCAAAGTAAAAATTGCTTAAATAAAGGTTCTTTTAGTCCAAGTCTTTTTTCTTCCCGTTTTAAAGCTTCTGGATGAATTGATGGGTTTAATCGTAAATCAGCTAATGGATCTCCAGTTTTAAGAATAATCGGGTGAGAGAGCTTAATTTCACATTTATTAATAAATTTAATTTTTTCAGCTAATTGCCAAGAAAAACCAATCAAAAGCAAAAAGCCCAAAAAGCTCAATAAAAGCTTGTCCTTGCTCACATAAGACTTAACTGTATATAAAATTATTAAAACTGGATAAATTATAAAACTTATTAAAAACTTCCAAACTATAAATCCCCAGCCATAGTTATTTTCAACCAATGAAGGAAACCAATGCGAAAGTGGCATTAAAAGCAAAAATAAACTAAAACCTAAACCAAAATAAAAAAGCTTATTGCGTATTTTCTCGAAGAATAAAACTATAAAACTTATTAAAACAGTAAAAATAAAAAGACCAATTTCAAGCACTTTCAGGTTTAAATCAAGGCGAATAATCAAAAAAGTTAAAAGTGAAACCGCCAGTAAAATTAAACAACTGTCTAAAAAACGGCTAATTTTATTAATAAATTCAATTAAGTTTTTCATTAAAATGAGTTTTCCGAGAAATTATAATAGCCGCTATAAAAGCCACTAAAAGCAAAACTGAAATTAATTCAAAAGCCAAAATTTGGTCTGAAAGCAAAAACTTAATTAAATTATCAGTCGAAGAAACCATCATGGCTTTTTGCCGAGCTAAATCAACTTGATTAATAAGTTTTTGAATGCGAGGTTCAGCTGCTTGTGAGTTTGCAAATAAATTCAAACCTGAAAAAGAAATACTCATTAAAACAAAAAGCAAATTACAACCAATAAAAGCCCCAATATTTTTCCAGTTTATTTTTTTCAACTCTCTCACTGTTCCATTATTAAAAGTAATATCTAAAAACAGAATCAAAAGAATAATTAATAAGCTAATCCCAATAGCATAATTAAAAGTTTGAATTTGTTGTTGTGCACTTGATGAATAATTTGTTGCCAAGAAGTATAAATTTGGCAGATTTAAATTGATCCAAGAAATCACCATTAAAAGAAGTAAGAAATTACAAGTTATAAAAATCCAAATCTTTTTCCAGTTTATTTTTTCTAATAATTGTTGTTTTGGCTCATCAGAACTATGATTTAAAAGCATAATCGAAAAAATAATCAATAAGCCAATTCCAACTGCATAAATCAAAATCTGGGAAAGTGCGATAAATTGAGCCCCGAGCGAGAAATAAATCAAAGCTAAACTTGCAAAACATAACATTAAAGCAATACCCGCTCTGACCAGCTTTTGTTCATAAATAACAAATAAAGCACTAATAAAAACAAAAGTGGCTAAAACCAGAAAAATTGGATCTGTCTGAAAAGACTTAATCAATAAATTAAAAATTTGACTCATTTTGTCTCAATATAAAACCAATTGCACAGGTTGAAAAAACATGAGTTTAGTTTATTTATCGAATTTTTGCTAGTACTTTTAAGGAAATATATGCTTTTTTGAATATTGTATTTTTAATTCAATCAACTGAAGCGGTATAACAAACCGAACTTTTTTTAAAGCCAATTTCTAAAAGCAATTCTGCAAAAACTTGGTCTGATTCCAAAGATTCAAGCTTAAGCGAAATTCCTCGAGCCGAAGAAGATATTTGTTTGCGAAGATGAGCTTCTTTTAATAATAAACCAATCATTTGTCTTAAAATTTCGGCTTTTTTGTCTTTGGGTCTCAAGTAAACTTCTTCAATAATTAAACTATATTGAGCCTGATAATAATGAGGTAATTCTTCTATTCTTGCCATCAAAAAGCCAGAATAACCATTATCAGAAAAATCACAAATAATTAAAAACCGTTTTTTGTCTTCTAGCAAATCAATTGCATAATCATGCCAAATTTCAGAGGCTTTTCCTTTCCAGTTCCAACGAATAGGGTCAAATAAATAACGCATGGTAGCTGAATTTGCCCATAATTCTAAAATATGAGGTAAATCACTAATTTGTGCCAAACGGATAGAGGAAGCCAATACTGAATGGGGGAAATGAACAATTTGCCTATCTTGCAGCTTGGATATAGGCAGCATTTCTTGCGGAGTACTATTGGCTGAATATTGCTTGGTATTGGCTTTCATAATAAGCTGATTTCAATAATTTTTTTTATTTCTTCTTATGATTAATGATATAGCCTGAAAGTTAAGGTTTATTAAAGATAGTATTAATATTAGTTTGTCCGCTTAAAATTTAATTTTTGAAATTATAAACTTTAAATAAAAACTATCATGACTTTTAAAGTTCTTTCTTGAGGGGCTTTTTGCCTTTTTAGTCTTAGAACTCACATTAAATTTATCAAATTGCTAATTTTCAGACTAAAATAGTATCTAGTTTTATTTTTAAATAACTTTATTATGCTTTTGCAAATTAAAAACCTCAAAGCCACAATCAAAAATTCAGATGCAGAGCCAATACTCAAAGGTTTAAACTTAGAAGTTAAGCCTAATGAAATTCATGCCATTATGGGACCAAATGGTTCTGGCAAAAGCACTTTGTCCAAAATTATTGCGGGACACCCAGATTATGAAGTTATCGAAGGAGAAATTTTATTTAATGGGCAAAATTTATTAGACCTAGAAGTTACTGAAAGAGCTAATGCAGGAATTTTCTTGGGTTTTCAATATCCGATCGAAGTTCCGGGTGTTAATAATGCTGACTTTTTAAGATTAGCTTATAATTCCAAACAAGTCTTTGAAGGCAAAGAAGAGCTTGATCCGCTTGATTTTAATGAATTACTGGAAAACAAAATAAAATTATTAAATATTCCGCCTTATTTTATTGAACGGTCTTTGAATGAAGGTTTTTCGGGTGGTGAAAAAAAACGCAATGAAATTTTGCAAATGGCAATTCTTGAACCAATTTTAAGTATTTTAGATGAAATTGATTCGGGACTTGATATTGATGCTTTGAAATTAGTCTCTGAGAGCATTAATAAATTGCGTAATCCAGATAAAGCTTTAATTTTAATTACTCATTATCAAAGACTGCTTGATTATATTGAGCCAACTCATGTTCATATTATGTATCAAGGTTTAATTGTTAGGTCTGGCGGAGCTGAATTGGCTTTGGAATTAGAAAAAAATGGTTATGCTGGAGCAGTGAATTAAATGATATTACAGCATAAAACTTGGCAAGATAATTTTATGACTTTGGAAACGGCTTTGATTGAGTCTGATGAGTTCAGAAAGCAGAATTGGCAAAGTTTTTTAGATAAAGGTTTTCCAAATAATTCAGACGAAGAATGGAAATATTTTAATTTTGAAGAATTATTTGCTCAAACAATTAGTCCAGTTTATGCCGAAAACCAGATTGATTCAAAACAAGAAAATAGCTCTCAGACTTTTGTTTTGCCTGAATGCGAAGAAAATCAAATTGTTTTAGAAAATGGACAAATTAAAAGCCATAAAATCTCAAATGATAAAATAATTATTGCTTCTCTAGATCAAGCTTTTAGTGATTATGCTGACTTGAAAGTTAAATATTTAAATCAAGCTTCTCAGCAAAATATTTTTACTTTGCAAAATAATAGTTTGTGGGAAGGTGGTTTGTTTTTTTATATTCCAGCAAACACGGTTTTAAATCAGCCAATTCAAATTTCTTTATTGTCTAATTCACCTAATTGTGCAAATTATAGTCGTAATTTAATTATTATCGAAGACAATTGCCAAGCCGAAATTTTTATTTATTGTAGTGGTTCAAATTCATCTGTTGATGAGCTTTATTTACACAATTTAATTAATCAAATTATTATTGGCGAAAATTCACAGGTTAAAATCTTTTTTGTGCAAAATGAAAGTAAAAATGCTTTTCAAATCGCTTATACAGACATAAAACTACAAAATAATTCTAGTCTTGATTTTTATAATTTGTCTTTTGGAGCGAAAACTAGCAAACATTTAATTCAGTCTGACTTTTTGGGTGAAGGAATTAATCATAATTTAAAAGGACTTTATGTTTTAAAAAACTCACAAGCTTGTCATAATCAAGTAATTTTTAATCATAATAAACCAAATTGCTCTAGTAATCAGCTTTTCAAAGGTATTTTAAATGATAAATCAAGAGCTGAATTTAGCGGAATCATAAAAGTAAAAGAAAAAGCCAATGGAACAGCCGCCAAGCAATTAAATAAAAATTTATTATTATCACCAGAAGCCAAAGTAGACACAAGACCACAATTAGAAATTAAAGCTGATGATGTTAAATGCTCTCACGGAGCGACAATTGGGCAATTACAATCCGAAGAGATTTTCTATTTACTTTCACGGGGAATTTCAAGAGAAAAAGCCTTAGAAATTTTGACTTTTGGCTTTGCCGAAGAAATTATCGAAACTATTTCAATTCCTTCACTAAAAAGCTTTACTGGGAAATTATTGACTTTAAATTTATGATAAATAGTAATTCTGAAAATTTAGTAATTGCAATCGATGGTCCAGCTGGTGCGGGTAAAAGTACCATTGCCAAAATTATTGCCGAAAAACTTAATTTAACTTATATTGATACAGGAGCTATGTATCGGGCTATTACTTGGCTGGCAATTCAAAATTCAATTGATTTAAAAACCCAAAAAGATTTATTAATTAAATTATCAGCTGAAGCAAAGCTAGAATTAAAACCAATTGATAAAAGTAATA
>CANLFK010000090.1 GCA_947489925.1 Candidatus Caenarcanales bacterium | reverse complement strand
CCATGAAACTTTAAAACTAAAAATGTTCGAGGATTATCCCCTCTGAGTTCGTCTTTTTGGAGATCGGACAAAATATTATCCTTAAATATATTTCTATACATATAAGTTGATGTATGGTAATAAAAGGCCTTATTTAAGAAATCTACATAGCTAAAATCTTTTTCTTCTTTATCTTCAAAGTCAGATAAAACTTTTCCATCATCAAATAGTGTTAGATAGTTGTGACATACACCAGCATAATTTTCTTTTTCGTCTGAATCAAGAAAATCTACTTGTTTTTGTAATTTATTCCTGACCGTGTAAAAATCATCTCCATCGAGAACACAAAAATAATCACCTTTAGCAATACAAAGAGCATTATAAAAACTAATAGCATTACCTGAATTTGTTGCATTATTAAGAAATATAATATTATTAAATTTATCTTTGTATTCGTTAATTATGTTTAAAGTATTATCAGTGGAACAATCATTACAAATAATAATCTCATAAGGAAAATTCACTTCTTGCATAAGAACCGAATCCAATGCCTCTTTTATTGTTTTCTCCACATTGAAAACGGGCATTATTACTGACAACTTAACTTGTGGCATCACGACGATTTTCTTATTTAACAATTTCGTATTTAATGATTATACACACAATTAGTCTAAAATTCTTGTAGATTGTACAATAGAAGATAAAATATCTGCTCATCATTGAAAAGAGTGTCTCAACTAACATTCTTTCATTTCTTTCTCCTCTTTTGCATTATAATATTCACTGGTTAAATAATGAAATGTAAAATATACTTTAGTCTAAATCATTTAACCTAATCATTTAACCTAACCATTGTGGATATTAATCAAAGACTTTTCAAAATACTTATAATTTTTTCTGTTATTGGAATATTGTATTTTCTAGCTATTAATCTATTTTTGTTAAATAAAGGATTTAGCTTGTGGGATGAAAGTTATTATCTTTTAAGTTATAAAATGGCTTTTGAAGGGTTTTACCCACATTTTACTAATACTCCATTCTTAGTATCTAAAATGTTTGAATGGTTTCACCCCGGATTGATCGGTTATAGAATTATTCATTTACTATTGTCTCTAATAAGCTCTAGTACTTTAACATTGATGGTCATTACTTATTTGGAAACTACTACTTTAAAGTTAAAATCAATTGAGAAAGTTTTTCTTGCTTCTATGGCTTTGTTCTCAAGTATGTATGCCTACCAAATTAGCGTAACAACCCTAAGTTATAATCATTTAAATGAGTTCTTTTATCTTACTTCTCAAAGTTGTCTTATTTTTGCTTTATGTCGAGAATATTTTGATAAAAAAACAATTATCTTACTTTTGTTATCGGGTTTGCTGGCATGCCTAGATGTATTTATTAAGCCACCATCTTTTATTTTATTGGTACTAGGCAATATTTTTCTCATTTCTCTATTAAGATGGAAAACAAAGACTTGCGGTTGGTCTATATTTTGTTTTTTAATAGGTTTGATTGGTTCATTTATTATTTCATTATTTCTTGTCATGCATCCAGCTGACTGGTTAGCTTATTTTACTTTTATACAATCTCACACAAGTCATTCACCTAGAATTGTACTACTAAGTTTTTGTAAATCTGGCTTTGATATGTTGAAAAGAGGTATATGGGTTATTTCTTTTAGTTTAATTGTAGTTTTATTATCAAGTTTTAAAGAAAAAATAAAAACATTTTTTAATAAATATTCTATTCAGTTTATCTACTCAGCAGTTTATTTTATAACAATAATATTAGGTATCTTTTTTTTAATTGAGCTTTTACATCCTAAAGATATTTGGAATTCATTTAATATTCATTTGCGCTTTTGGTTGACATTATCCACCACACTCTTAACTGCGATTATCACCATTTTTAGTATAGCGGGTTTAATCGTTAATGGCTTAAATGATAAAAAGGATAGATTTAAAATTTCGCTTCTTCTTCTCCTCTTGATAGTAACTCCCATTGCTTTATCTGCAGGAACTTTAAATGGTTTTGTTCAAGTTCAGGCGAATTTAATTTCTTGGATGCTTTTAGTTAGTATTGTAATCATAATATTTTTCAGATATTCTCCATTTGAAATTAAAAGTTATTCAGCCTTTCTTCTTTCAGTTTATCTTTTAATTTCAACTCTTTACTTTACAAGACAAATCTCTTCAGGTCATATCTCAGGTCATCAAGGGAGTATAAGAAAACTAACATTTAAAATAGAAGAAGGACTATTACAAAATATTTTTCTGGATAAAAAAACTTATAATTTGCTTAATGAAATAAATTCTATATTGTCTCTCTATCCTAAAGCACCAACAGTAGTATTCTTTGATCTTCCAGGGTTACAATATGCTCTTAATCATCAGTGGGTCGTTAAAGATCCTTGGTTATCAAATTTAAGTTATACAAAAGATGATTCATACAACTGCAAGACCATAACGAAAGAAAAAAATTTAAAAGGAGTAATTTTTATTGTTGCTGGATCAAAAGATATTAGCCCAGAACTTAAATTATGCTTACAAAAAATTGGATATCCCAATAAATTAATATTTCTCGGAGCTACAAAAACATCAATGGATTATATGAAAGAACCAATTAAGCTTTATTTACATCCTTGATTTTTTGCTTTTTTATTTTATATTTAGAAATAATATACTCAATTACATAAACACTGGTAATTGGAACAATAAGAAAAAAGAAAGGGTGAGAATATCGATGTTCAAAATGTATAAGAGGAGATAACATTAACACAAACAATGGAAATGACCATAATTCAGGGAAAAATCTAAACCTTGTAATCCATAGAAAAGCTAGAAATAAAATACTACCCATTACACACCATAAATAAGGCAAAGTAGTATCAAAGAAATCTAAAAAAAGTGATTTAGGTCTTGTACCAAACCAAAGATTATCATAACGAGTAGCCTTAAACATAAAAGCTTTTATTGGATGTCTCCATACTAGCGTTACGAAAGATTTTATTGAATATAAAGTTGCATGAGGCTGACCAGTCGCAAACTTTTTTTGTACTTCTTTAGCTCTTTCTGGGTTTAAATAATAGCCAAGCCCTAATCCACAATTAACACACCATGCAGACCTCTTAGTATCCATCCACAGACCATCTCTCCAAATTACGCCACCAGAAGAAGTTGCCATAATCCGATGCCCAATTATATGTTTATTTCTATTTTTTAAAGGGTATTGAATCAAAAACAAACAAAGTAAAGAAATACTTATAAAAACTGCTATTGTTTTGAAATATCTTTTGTCTATTAAAAAATGTATAGCAACCTTTGATATTTTGAAATGATATTTACTTTTTATCAAAAAATGAATAGTAACTATTAAACAAATAAAAACAAGAAATGCACCATAAATATCTCTAGAATAAGATGCTAAAGCCATTGATGTTGAAAATAAAATTGAATAAATAATACTTTTTTTTGTAGGTTTATTATGTTGAGCTATATCCCAAAATTTACCAAGAAAATAAAAGGCAATGGCAAGAAATAAACTAGAAAGTGGCTCTGCCATAAATAAACCAAGCCCATAATGAAGATTTGTAATAGGTGGACAAAAAACAGATAATAAACCTACCAAAAAAAGACCCCAATTACTTTTTATAAAACGAGTAGCTGACAATATAATCATCACACTACAAAGGAATTGAAGTATTAAAGTGAAAATAAAATATGGATAAACATGTTCTCTTCCAAAAATAGTTGCGATTAAAGCAATTGCGATAGAAGTACCAGGGGGGCGGAATGTGTATGGCATGTATGTTGCTGGCTTGCATTCTAAACATTTTTTAGTTATACCTTTGCCATCAGCAATTCCCATGCCACCCCTTATATACTCAGAAGCATCAGAACCAGCAATTGCTTTTCCACAGTCCTCATAAGATGATTGAAGATTTAAACCTTTTGGATTTATGTTCATTGTTTTTACTAAATATTCAAGCGCTTCTTTGTATGAAGAAGTTACAGAAACTCCAAATTGATCGAACCTCTTAGCAACAAAAAATCCATATGGAATATAAATTAATGCAATTAATAAAATAATCCAAGTAAAGCTTTTACAATTTATTGAGCCTGTTAAATTGGTAAATAATTGATCTTTGAAATCTCTTATCACAGTCATCTTTTAGTTTCTTTTACATAGTAGTTTTGGCTTATAATACCACCAAGGAGTCAGAAAAAATTATTGAGAAACAAAAGAAATTACTAAATTGTGTAATAAAAAGAAATCATTTATTTTTTTCTCAATAGAAAGAATATCTAATTCATGCTCCTCTAAAAGATATTTATAATTTCCACAATAAGTAGAAAATTTATCATTAATTCCTATGGTACAAATAGGTAATTTCACATTAAACTCAGAAGCAATTTCACTAATAATTGAACCTAACCCTCCATAAATTGAATGTTCTTCTAATGTTACAATTACTTTTGAATTAAGAATAACTTCAACTATTTGTTTTTTATCAATTGGCTTTAGGCAAGGGACACTCCAAACACTACTATTAGAATACTTACTTGCAATTTCTAAAGCAGATACAACTATAGATCCAGTTCCAATGAAGACTATATCTGTTTTTGCTTCTTTTTTTACAGGTATTATTTGTCCCATTTTGAGATCTACGGGCATATCATGAACTGAACCTAAGTCAGCTTTACCAACTCTTATATAAACTGTTTGTTCACTTTCTTGTGCAAGTTTAAAACAGGCTCTCATTTCAGAAGCATCAGCTGGAGATAAAATAATTATATTAGGAATTCCTCTTAAAGCTGCAATATCTTCGGTGCTTTGATGACTAGTTCCTAATGCACTATATACAATGCCAGCACCATCGCCTATCAAAATAACGGGTAAGTTTTCATAACACAAGTCAATTTTTATTTGCTCAAGAACTCTTATTGGAATAAAAGCACTAAGACCATATACTATTGGTTTGAAACCCGTTTTGGCAAGTCCAGCTGAAACACCAATCATATTTTGTTCTGCAATTCCAGCATTAAAATATTGGTTTGGGCATAATTTGCGAAATTCATCAAATAAAGCATAACCATGATCACCTGTTAATAAAACTACTTTTTCATCTAAGCGTGCCGCTTCAATCAAGTAATTTGCAAAAGTATTTCTCATTTTTATTACCTTTAGTTTTTAATGTCCAGTTCTTTAAGGGCTTGTTTATAGGTTTCGGAAGTTAAGCGAGTATAATGCCAGCAATTATTATTTTCCATAAAAGAAATGCCTTTACCTTTAATAGTATGGGCAACAATTGCTTTTGGCTTTTTTGTATTCGAATTTAATAATTCTAAGATCGTCTTATCAATTATTGCTTCATCATGTCCATCTATTTCTCTTGTTTCAAAATCAAAAGCTTCTAATTTCTTTTTTAAATTTCCCAATTTTAAGACTTCATCAGTTGTTCCCATTGCTTGGAAATTATTTTTATCGACAATAACTAGTAAATTTGATAATTCAAAATGAGCCGCAAATAAAAGGGCTTCCCAAATACTACCTTCATTCATCTCACCATCACCAATAATGGCAAACACTCTTTGCTTACTACCTTTCAATTTTGCTCCTAAAGCCATTCCAACCCCAACAGATAAACCATGACCTAAAGAGCCAGAAGTAACTTCAATTCCTGAAATATGTGCATCTGAAAGACCTTTTAATTTACTTCCATTACTAAAATAATTTTCAATAGCATTTTCATCAATCCAATTAAGTTCCCTGAAACAAGCGTATTGAGCCATTACACCATGTCCCTTACTTAATATCAAATAATCACGATTTGGATCATCAAATCTGCCCTCGGGGAAATGTAAATGATTTCGATACAGAACAGCCATAATTTCAATTAAAGAAAAAGCACAAGCAATATGAACGGTAGAGCCAGCAAAAGCCATTTTTAAAACTGTTTTTCTAAGATTTATTACATTAAAATTCATAAATAATATTACTTAATTACTTTTTCGAACATTTCTATTCTTTGTACTCGCTAAAGTATTTTATCATTTCATTGTTTCTTTTTTATTTTTCATTTTGTGACTCACTATTTTTGACAAGCTCAGGTTTTCTTGACTTTTCATACAAAAATTCTGGGTCTAAATCTAGTTTATTTGCCCATTCTATACTATCAAAACTAACTTTGACACTATCAAAAAGTGATTTATTTTTAAGCTCTTTAAATTTTCCAATCTCCAAATACACAGAGACATCAAATACTCTGACTTCATCGTTTGCGAAAGTCAACAACAATTTATAATTATCTTGTGGTTTCACATCTTTTACTGCTAAATACATATCAATCTCCTATTTTAATGGGTCAATTAAAAATGGCAACTCACCATTTTGAGCCAAACTCCAATCTGCCATAAGTTCATCTTTGTGTATTTCAGTCCATTAAGTTAAAAATACTTTATCATTTTCACAAATATAATTTTCATCATTTCATTGTTTCTTTTTTTTATTTATTTCAGCACTTCACTTTTTTCTATAAACTCAAACTTTTCTTTAGAATAATATCTCCGCCTCTTTTTGTGTCATCGACTCGACTCCCAAAGAGATTATCTTGCCATCTTTAAATGTTTCATAAAAGGCTTTTTTGATAAATTATCTTTCTTTATCAGTGAGTCTCATCTTTATTTACTCCATTTAATATTTTTAGTTTAAAATTCATTATACTTAAATTGTTTTCATTGCACAATTTATAAAATATGATAGCTTCAAACTCCGTAATAAAATATTTAAATCATAAGAAAAAAAGTATTGCAATAATTGGTGCGACTTCCCATATTGCGAAAGGTCTTATTTGGTCTTTTAATAAGGAAAGTGATGTAAATTTATTCTTGTTTGCTAGAAATCCTGAAAAAATTAATTTGTTTTTGGTAGATGAAAAAATTAATTTAAAATGTTTCTATGGTAATTTTGAAAAATTTCATGACTATGACTATGATTGCATAATTAATTGTGTTGGTATTGGAAGAAATGATTGTGTTGAAAATGTTTTTGATATTACTGAAAAATATGACAATTTAGTGATTTCTTATCTTCAAAAAAATAAAGAAAGTCTTTATATTAATTTTAGTAGCGGAGCGGTTTATAGTAATTTTGATACTCCTACAAAAGTAGATTCTGAATTTTCGCTTAAAGTTAATTATATAAAAAAAGAAAACTTTTATTCAATTGCTAAAATTTACTCAGAAGCAAAACATAGAGCTTTAAATCATTTAAATATTGTTGATATTCGTGTTTTTTCTTATTTTAGTCATTTTGTAGAGTTGAATTCCAATTTTTTAATAACTGAAATTATCAAGGCTATTAAAAATGATAATTTATTACAGACTAATTCAGAAAATATAATTAGAGATTATTCAAACCCCAGTGATTTATTTTCATTGATACTGAAATGTATGGAAAAAAACAAAATTAATGATTGTTTTGATTTATATAGCAAATCTCCTATAAATAAATTTGAATTACTTAAATTTTATTCGGTGAATTATGGATTGAAATACACAATTGAAAAAAATAGTAAAATATCAAATTCTACAGGATATAAAAATCTTTACTTTTCAAGCAATTATAAAGCTAAAATAATTGGGTTTGAACCTCAATATTCTTCAATGGATACAATAGATATTGAAACAAAGCTTATTATAAAATCATGAATAAACAACTTATTTCAGTCATAATTCCTTGCTATAACGAAGAGCAGAATGTTGAAACAATGTATTCAACTATTAAACAAATTTTTGAGGAAATTAATTTATATGAACACGAAATTATTTTTATTGATAATAATTCTACAGATAGTACACTAATTATTTTGAAGAACCTTGCAAGCAAAGATATTAGATTGAAAATAATTGCAAATGCAAGAAATTTTGGACATATTCGTTCTCCATACTATGGACTACTTCAATCAAGAGGCGATGCTGTTATACTACTTGCGGCAGATTTTCAAGACCCACCAGAAATGATTAAAACTTTCTTGGAAAATTGGGAAAAGGGCTACAAAATTGTAATTGGTGTAAAAAACAAAAGCAAAGAAAATAAAATAATGTTTTTTCTAAGGAAAGTTTTTTATCGCTTAATATCTTCTATTTCTGAATCTGAACAAATAGAGAATTTTACTGGATTTGGACTTTATGATAAACAATTCATTGATGTAATTAGAGAATTCAATGATCCTTATCCATATTTTAGAGGACAAGTTTCTGAATATGGTTTTGCAAAATTGGAAATTCCCTTTGTTCAACCTAGACGAGAAAAAGGAGAAACTAAGAATAACTTTTATACTCTTTATGATATTGCCATGCTTGGATTTATTAATCATTCAAAGCTTCCACTACGCCTTTCTAGTTTTATTGGATTTGGTATTTCTTCCTTGAGTATTTTTATTGCCTTTGGGTATTTTATTTATAAATTATTATTCTGGGATAGTTTTCAAATAGGAATAGCACCTCTTGTTATAGGAATTTTCTTTTTTAGCGGTATTCAGTTATTCTTCCTTGGGATTATTGGTGAATATATTGGAGCAATTTTTACACAAGTCAAAAAGCGACCTCTTGTAATTGAAGCTGAAAGAATAAACTTTGAAGAAAAATAAATACACTAAAAAAATTAAAGATTCTCTGAAGTTGATCCGAAAAAGGGGACAAATTGAACGAAGAACAAGTCAATAATTAAAAGGAGTTCAATTTATGTCTAAATACGAAAAAGAATTTAAAG